>NZ_JBATVM010000190.1:0-31749 GCF_049671765.1 Psychrilyobacter sp. | reverse complement strand
ACATTAAAGTACTTCTTTGAATTGAATCTACATTCGTTGCAACCTTCCCACTAACAAAAGTAAATGCTGTATATGAACATGCTGCCAAAAGTCCATATATTATACCTTTAAATGTTAAGCTACTTAACCCCCCATTAAAAACATTAGATGAAAACGTTGTTCCTATTAAAAGTAACATAATAGATATTACTTGAATTTTAGAAGGAATTTTTTTTTCCAAAATACACTCTACTAAATTTCCAATCCATGTAAATTGGAAAAATAATAAAATCGCCATTGAAGCAGGGACCTCCTGAACAGATTTATAATACATTACACTAGTTAATCCAATTGGAATTCCTGTCAACATCAATTTTATTAAATCACTTTTACTAAATTTTATCTTATACTCTTTATTTATTTTTAATTTTAAAAATACCATAAGCCATAAGACTAAACAACCTATTCCTGTTTGAGAAAACACAATTTGTCCTAGACTAAATCCCTCACCATAAGCCAATTTTACAAAAGTTGAAAGAACTCCATAACTCGAAGCTCCTAATAAAATAAAAATCATATACTTATTTATTGATCCATTTTTTTCCATTTTTTCACCACCTAAATTTTTAAACAACATCAACAATACCATATTATATACGTAAAAATTAAAAACAGCTTACCAAAAATAAACTGCTCGCAATTTACTCATAGTGGCTAATTTAAATTAACCATATAAACTTTTGTTTTCATTACAAATTTATATAAGTTAATTTTTTTCACGATAATATGATATTATAATACTATTAATAAAAACAGGTCTTTTGTCCTTTTTTAAGATACAATAACAACAATGCAACTTTACCTTTCTATTAAATATTAACCAATAACTAATAGATGATAAATATAAAATCTATCCAATAATCATCAAAACTTTAAACAAAAACAGTGGTGGAATCGATGAGAAACATATGCCTTTTACCAATTTTATCTTAATTTCAAATTTTTCATACTTATATCAAGTGATGTATATGAATGAGTCAGAGCTCCTGAGGATATATAGTCTACTTCTAATCCTCTGATCTCAGTTATTCTTCTTTCATCTACATTTCCAGATATCTCAACTATAGCTTTTCCATCTATTATTTTGATAGCTTTCCCCATGGTTTTTACATCCATATTATCTAGCATTATAATATCCGCTCTTACCTCTATAGCTTCCCTTACTTGATCCAAGCTTTCAGTTTCCACCTCTATTTTTTTTACAAAGGGATGATTTTTCCTCACAGCTAATACCGCTTTAGTCAGACTCCCTCCAGCAGCCATTATATGGTTGTCTTTTATCATAGCCATATCCATCAGATTATATCTATGATTATTCCCTCCTCCTACTTTTACCGCATATTTTTCCAAATATCTCAAATTAGGAGTTGTCTTTCTGGTATCCATGATCTTTATCCCTGTTCCATCTAGAATTTTTACCATCTTATTAGTTTTAGTAGCTATCCCTGACATCCTCTGAATCAAGTTTAAAGCCACCCTTTCTCCACTCAATATATTTTTTGCTATCCCAGATATCTTAGCTATAATTTCTTTAGGTTTCACCACTGATCCTTCGGTAATCATGAATTCTATCTCCACACCACCTAAGATGTCAAAAGTTCTTTTAAAAACTTCTAATCCACATATTATCCCCTCTTCTTTAGCAATCATGTCTATTTCACATGTTGCTTTGGCATCTAATATTGAATTTGTAGTTATATCATCTATTACAGCATCTTCTAATAGTGCATCTTTTATAACCTTATCAATCAACAGAAAGTTCATCTTTCAAATCCTCCCTAACCTTTAATATTTCGTCTATCACTATTCTTCTATTTTCTTCCTTTGTCTTTTCTATATCTATTGAACTCTTTATGACATCGAAAAATTCATTTTTACTAAAATTATTTTTTTCGTACTCGTCAATCAAGTGGGTTATCTGATAAGACGGTAGAAGTTCTTCTTTTACATTTTTAATTTCCCTATTTATATCCTCTGCTACTCTGTTTCCAAATACCAGTCCCTCCAACAATGAGTTACTAGCAAGTCTATTTCTTCCATGGAGTCCTGTAAATGCAATTTCGCCACAGGCATATAAATCCTCTAAACTAGTCTTTCCATCCATATCTACTACTACACCTCCCATAAAATAATGCTGAGAAGTTGTTACAGGAATCATATTTTGGGCAAGGTTATAACCCTTTTCCAATAGATTTTCATAGATACCTTTAAACCTTATTTTTAAAAAATCTTCCTTTAATTTTGTAGCATCTAAATATACATAGGGTGAACTTATCTCTTTTTTCTTTGTTTCAATACTGGCTGCAACCACATCTCGAGGTAAAAGTTCATCTATAAATCTATCCCCCTTTAAATCTCTTAGTTTTGCCCCTTCTCCTCTTAGAGATTCTGAAATTAAAAATCTTCTTTCACTCTGAGGATCATAAAATGCTGTAGGATGAAATTGGATAGCACCTATATTTGATATCTCTATCCCATATTTTTTTGAAAGAGCAATTCCTATTCCCTTAAGATTTCTCCTATTGGTAGAATTTTTAAATAACCCACCAATTCCACCAGTAGCTAAGACCACTTTGTCACCTAGAAATTCTAACACTTTATTTTTTTTATTAACTCCTATAACTCCAACAGCTTTTTTATTAGACACCAATAAATCTAATATTTCAACCTCTGAATAAACAGTTATATTCTTTTTTTCTGCCATTTTTTCTGCTAAGGTCAAAAATATATGTTTTCCTGTTTGATCATTTGAATATAAAATTCTTCTTTTAGAATGAGCAGCCTCTCTAGTATATAATAGGTTTCCATGATCATCTCTATTAAAAGGTACTCCCATAGATACTAGTTTTTTTATATTTTTATCCGCTTCTTCAGCTACCAATTTTACTGTTTCTATATTATTTTCATTTCCACCTGCATAGAGAGTGTCATCAATAAAACAATTTCTATCCTCTTTTCCTCTAACTGTAGTTATTCCGCCTTGGGCTAAATATGTATTACAACTCTCTAATTTATTGTTACTAATTATTGCGATTTTTAAACCGCTATTAATATTAAGTGCAGTATAAATCCCTGCTATTCCACTTCCACAAATTATTACATCATAATTCATATCTATCCCCCTGCATATTTATGCATATTTAAAAGAGATACTTTCGCTTTTTTTATAAGTTTTTCATCCATTATTATCTCACATTTTTCATTTTCCAAAGCATCTATGATAGTTTCTATAAACACTCTTTTCATAGGAGAACATATCATATATGGAAAATAAAAACTCTTATTTGGGCTATCTTTTTTTAGCTGATGATAGATCCCTTTTTCTGTTACCACAATAAATTCTTTATTAGGAGAAGTTTTAGCATAGTTTAGTATCCCAGCTGTACTTCCTACATAAGTAGAGATATCTCTTACCTTTTTTTGACACTCTGGATGAGCTAAAATTTCTATATTCCCATGTTCATCTATTAATTTTTTTATATTTTCTGAAGTAACTTTGTGATGTACATTACACTGTCCATTAAATGGAATTATTTTTTTATTCGTCTGTTCTGAAACATATGAAGCCAAATTTTGATCAGGCACAAATATTATTTCATCAGCATCTATATTCTCAACGATTTTTAAAGCTGAAGAAGAGGTACAACAAGCATCTGATACTGCCTTTACCTCACTTGATGAGTTTATATAAGTTATGACTTTAGCATTTGGATGATTTTTTTTCATCTCTAATACCAATCCAGGAGTAGCTTGATGTTCCATACAACAAGTAGCATCTCCATGAACAGGAAACAATACTTTCTTTTCTGGTGAAAGTATCTTAGCACTTTCAGCCATAAATTTCACACCACAGTATACAATTATATCTGCATCACTGTCCCTACCAACTTCACTAAGATAATAAGAATCTCCTACATAATCCGCAATATCCTGTACATCTGAATTTTGATAATAATGTGCAAGGATTATTGCATTTTTCTCTTGCTTTAATTTTTTTAACTTCTCCAATTGATTCATATCGTCCCCCATTTTTTAATTTAAAATGTCTCTACGATTTAAATTCTAATACCTTTTCTCAATAATTTCAAGGGGGTAAAAGCTTATAAAGAACTTAAGTTATTTTTTTCTCAATCTGTTGGACAATATAAAAACCACTTTTTCTTGTGATAAATGACTTACAACTCTGTTCTGTGAAAAAATTAACTTTTATAGTTGTTTTATTTCTAAAAAAATTCCCAATTATTTTCATAACAGGGAATAATCTTAATTATTTTTTATTTTTTACTTTTTAAATCTTCAACTTTTAACCATGAATCACTTTCTATCATTGCTATATTTATTGTTATCTTCTTACCCATCTTTGTTTTAAACTCTTTGATAACTTTTTTTTCTATTCCATCGGCACCTTTAAATCTAATTTCTATTGTATGGTCGATACCTTTTATATATTCTCTTTTTTTCTTCTTTTTCTTGATTTTAATTTCTTTTTTTCCATCCAAGATATAATAAGCATTTTTAGGAGTATATGTTTTACCTTTATTTTCTAAAAATATTGCATGTTCCTTCCCACTTATAAATAAAAATATAGCCAAGAGGATCATAGCTAAAATAACTCCTGCTCTTACAGCAATAGTTTTCATTATTTTTCACCTCCAGAAAGTTGCATATCCATCATTTTCTTTCTTTCAGCTTTATTTTCTTGTTCCCTTCTCCATTGGTGAAGTACCAGAGCCAAAGCTATTACTCCATAAGAGATAAACACTCTAAAAAACTCTCCTATCTGAGCTGATCCTACTAATTCTTTTCCTGCCCTTGGTGATATAACAAACATTAGATGAAATAATACTATTCCACCTAAGGCATTGGGTATACTTGCCCTTGCAGCTGTTGCCCCACCTATTAAGATCGCTGCGATAGAGAACATTCCTATCTGCTCGTGACTATTGTATGTATTCATAGTTCCTATATTTTGTAAAAATATTATCTGTCCAATAGAAGCTAATACAGTAGATATTACAATTGATAAAATCCTCGTTCTCTCTACCGCTATTCCCGCAGATTTTGCTATCTCTATATCCTGCCCAATAGCTCTCATATCTTGACCTAATTTAGTTTTTCTAAACCAAACTATAAACAAACATAAGGCTCCTATTATTAATATAGTCAAAAGTGGTATTGTAAATTCCCCTATCTTCACAATCATAGAACGATCGAGTATCTGACGGATACTTTTTAAATCAATGGCATTTCTAATCCCATATCCACGACTAAGTATTATTTTTTTATTTGTCATAGGAATAATATTTCCCATTCCATATAAAACTACTAGTTGATAAACACCATTTATAAAGAATCCCATGATTATAGAGGTTATCATTTCTCTACCTTTTGCTTTATTCAATATATACCCACCTAATATACCCAATAAAATAGCGATTGGTAGTGAGATTATAACTGCTAATAAAATCCCTTCCATTCCAACTATTCTCCAATCGGTGATAAAGATAAGACCTAACTGTCCAGCCATAGCTCCTAAAACTATTCCAAAATTTAATCCCATTCCTGCAACTACTGGTATAATAAGAGAAAGTACTAAAAATGAGTTTCTAGAAAGTCTAGAAATCATCTCTTGAACCAAATATCCCCCTGACAATCCAGATATAGGAATAGCCATGACAATCATTATTAATATTACTATCGGCACTATATTATTTATAATAATTTTTTTACCTTTATTTTTCATTTTACTTACCCCCTTTCCTAGTCAAAGCATAGAGGATCATTCCGTTTGAAATTATTATCCTCAAAGTTTCTGACATATCTGTTTTAACCAAGTTATTTATTACCGAAGGCGTCATTGTAAGAATTCCTTGGAACAAGAAAGTTCCTATCATCACATTTATTACAGTCGCTTTATTTACAGAAGCCCCACCTATAAGGATTGCCGCAATTGCTGGAAATGCCATATAAAATGGTGCTAAGTACAACTGAATAAATCCAAAACTTTGTTGATATACTATTATTCCTATAGCAGCTAACATCGTAGACATTATTACTGATTTAGTTCTTACTTTGTCTATATTTACCCCTGTTGCCAAGGCAAATTTTGGATTAGCTCCTACAGCTTTCATCGCTAAACCTGATTTTGTTTTAAAGAATCCCCACATCAAAAATGCTAAAAAGCCAAAAAAGATCATCTCTCCAAAAGGTATCTTATCTGCCATTGGAAATATACTATTTAGCGCTCCTTGCCAATAATTTTCTATACTGATTGTTGTACGAAGACCAGAACCTCCGTATGCCCAGATCATATCCTGACTTTTAAAAGGTAATATTAGCCACATGATACACATGATCGCTACTGAGGAGAATCCTACATAGGTAGCGATCATCATCTCTCCACCTTTTACCCTATTTAGTATCTGTGAATATCCCCATCCAAATATAATTGCAAATGGAATTGCCATTATAATAGCTCCCCAAAATCCTAAAACTCCAGTAAGACCCATTTCTACACTTATTACCGCACCAATTAAGCCTGCTTCTACACCTAGAGGCAAACCAAAATTTAACCCTGTTCCAGAATATATCATAGGCATAAGAGACAATACTAAGATAGCGTTCATTCCAAATCTTATCAATGTATCACTTAGAGATGTTCCTAAATTTAAACCTACAAATGGAGCCACCGCATACATACTAAAAAGAAATAATGCTATTATTATCCTCGGCCATCCCATCGTTTCAATATAACTTTTAATTTTTTCCATCAGTTCCTCCTATCCCTACCATCAATTCTCCAAATTTAATTATATCTGCTTCTGGAGGCAATATTCCAGCTACTTTCCCTTCTGTTATTATAGCTATCCTGTCACTGATCCCTCGAAGTTCTTCAAGTTCTGAAGAAGTTATAATTATCGTAGTACCGTATTTTTCATTGTATTCACGCAGAGTTTCTAAAACTAATTTTTTGGCTCCTACATCTATTCCTCTGGTAGGCTCTGAAACCATTAATAATTCTGGCTTCATGGTAAATGCCTTAGCTAGACAGACTTTTTGTTGATTTCCACCACTAAGTTCTCCAGCGGTCTGTTTAGAACTTATACATCTAATCTCTAATTTTTTTATATACTCCAATGCATTTTTTTCTACATTTTTTTCATCGACCCATTCTACTAAGCCTCCAAGATATTTTTTTATAAATTCATCCTTGATTTGAATTGCAGAGTAAGCTATATTATCTTCAATAGTTCCATCTAAAAGTAGTCCCACTCCTTTTCTGTCTTCAGATACTAAGAAAAGACCTTTTTCTAAAGGCAGTTTTGGTTTATTCAATTCAAGTTTTTTCCCTTTAAAACTTAGTTTTCCTCCAGTTGTATATAACCCCATAATGCCATTAGCTATTCCTAGTTTTCCTTGTCCTGCCATTCCGCCTATACCTAATATTTCGCCTTTGTATACTTTCAAATCTAATTTTTTAACTGTTTCTCCAGGCATATCTACCCAAAACTTATCTAATTCCAAGAGAACTTCCTTATTTTCAGTTACTTTTTTTATAGTTTCTGATTCACTAAAACTTCTACCTATCATCCATTCTGTTATCTCGTGAGCACTAGTTTTCTTTGTTTCTACTTCCTTTATCAAGACACCATCCCGAAGCACTACTACTTTGTCACTTATCTGCATAATTTCATTTAATCTATGGGTGATAAATACTATGGAAATACCCTCATTGGCCAACCTTTTCATGGTTTGCAGTAAGATCTCTGCCTCTGATTCTGTAAGCACTGCTGTAGGTTCATCGAGAACTAACAACTTGGTATTTTCTCTTTCTATCTCACGTGCTATTTCTGTAAATTGTTTATGTGCCACCGGCATCTCTTTTATTATAGTTTTTGGGTCCATCTTTACACCTAGATGCCCTACTGCTATTCCAGCTCTAGCTTCCATTTCTAAACTATCTAATTTTTTTATTCTATCTCCAAATAAAACTTCTAAAAAACTATTTTTAGTCGATTCCCTATTTAAAACTATATTTTCAGTAGCTTCAAATCCAGGTATTAGGGAAAACTCTTGATGCACCATTCCTATTCCTGCCTCAAGAGCATCAAATGGAGATTTAAAGTCTATCTCTTTCCCTTCAAATTTTATACTCCCACCATATCCACCTGTTTCTCGAATTACAGGCATCCCAAATATAGTTTTCATTAAAGTAGATTTTCCTGCTCCATTTTCACCTACTAAGCCTATTATCTCGCCCTTATCTATACTTATATTTATATCTTTTAATACGCAATTTTCACCAAATGATTTGGATAAATTTTCTATTTTTAAAAGTAGTTCACTCACTCATTCTCCTCCTTTTTCTCGGTTTAATGATAAAAAAGGGGCTTTCGCCCCTCCATTTTATCTAAGTTAGGTTTTAATTGATCTCAAAATATTTTTCTGGTACTTCTAAATCTGTCATATTTAAATATCCTTTTCCAAATACATAAGTATCTTGATATACTAATAAAAAGTTCTCTCTCTCTATTCCATCAACATCAACATATTGACTTCCGTTCCAACCTGCTCCAGGACTTTGCATTCCTAAAGATGCCATAACTTGGTCAAAATTATCTATCTCTGATTTTCCTTCTATTACATCTATAGCATGAGTTCCTAAAGCTACTGCTGCTGCAAAGTTATATGAATATGCCCATGTTCCCATTCTTCCAGAACCACCAGCTTCAATTACTGACTTTTCAACTTTTTTTAATATTTTAGGCCAATTTCCTTTTTCACTCTTATCAAATTTAACTCCCAAAGCTCCAGGATATCCCATTGTTGGAGAAGGTAAATCTGCTTCTACGAAGTATCCTCCATCTTCTGCTACCCTTTTTAATAAAGGCTCAGTTTGTGCATCATTTGTTGCAAAAAACGCAGTGTCTTTACCATATTTTTTTAACCATGAAGGTACTTTTTCTAAAATAAATTGCTGAGCTCCTGCTACTCCAACATCACTTACAGGGTCTGGGGCAGTCATAGTTATAAATTCCATTCCTAAATCCGATGCTGCTTGTTTCATAATATCTCTTCTTCTAGATAAAAGTTCATAACTCATATGTCTAGGAAACGATATATGCATAAACTTCTTTGCTCCCATCTCTTGTGCAGCTTTTACAATTAAGTAACCTCTAGCCACATTATCAGGGTTTAATACTAAATCTGATACATCTGCAATCATCTCTGGATCTTCATGTGGACTATTTGCAATTAATAGAATATCAGGATTTTTTTCCCTTACTCTTCTAAACGCTTCCACTGTCCCAGGAACTGCTTCTGTTACAACTATAGCTTTCATCTTTGGATCATCTGCTAAACTTACAATTTGAGAAATTGTAGTTTCCATTTCTTGCATGAAGTTATCTGGATAAGTTATATGAACTACTTTTCCACCATCTTCTGCAGCTCCAAATTGCTTTATCAATTCTTGAGCTCCTCTAAGTCCATCTTCTGATTGAGATACTGTCCCAGATACTACACCAATATGATAATCTGCTGAAAATGTAAACGCCGACATTATAAACATTGTAACTAATAAAAATAATTTTTTCATCCTTTCATCTCCTTTAAATAAATTTTTATATAAATACCATTTAATTGGCACTACATTCCGATATTGAAATACAGATTGAACTATTAGTACTGATTTTACTCTATTATAGACACTTTGTCAATAATTTCAAACAACTTTATCTTTAATTTAAGAAAGGTGCTAATTTATTAGCACCTTTTTATTATTCTAATTTTTTTATTAATTCCTACATATCATATTATTTTTTATTTTTTCCAAACTATCAGTACCTGTAAGTATCATAGCTTGATATAGTTGATTTTTTAAAGCTTCTAAAGTTAATTTAACTCCTTCCTTTCTTCCACCTACACTTCCCCAAATAATAGGTCTTCCCACCAATACACAATGAGCTCCAAGTGCTAAAAATTTTAGTATATCAATTCCTTCCCTTACTCCTCCATCTGCTATTACTACCATCTTATCTCCTACAGCTGCCGATATTTCAGATAGAGTTTCAACCGAACTAATAGTACCATTCAATACACGACCTCCATGGTTAGATACTATGATACCTGCTACTCCTGCTTCCATGGCAATCACAGCTTCTTCTACGCTGAGAATTCCTTTTAATATAAATGGTAATTTTGTTGAATTTACTAATTCTTTTAATTCTTTCACTGATTTTGGCCCTACAGGCTGTCCCATAGTACTCATAACCAATAGTCCCGCTCCATCTACATCTATCCCTACAGCCAATGCTCCAGCTTCCTCAGCCATCCTTATTCTCTTTATGATCTCAGAATTTTCACGAGGTTTTATTATCGCTATACCATTCCCATCCACTTTTTTTATAGCTTCTACTCCCCATCTATAAAAATCTGGATTTCCACCATCACCTATCATAGCCATAGTCCCACATTCTAAACTTCCATTTACAATATCATCTATATAGTCTTTTTCCTCTACAGCTCCTCCAGCATTATAGTTTAATCCTGTTATAGGAGCTACCATTATTGGACTAGAAAGAACCGTTCCTAAAAAATTAAATTTAACATCCGGATCTTTAGCATTATGTAACGTTTTCATCATAATTCTTATCTCATTTAATTTATTATAATTTCTCTGCATAGTCGAACCATTTCCTGCTCCTCCCATTCCTGGAACCATCCCTCTACACCATACACCGTTACATTCACGACATATAGCACATACACCTTTCATCTTTTTACGGGCATTATTCTTTACCTCTATTAAATTCATTTTTTACCTCCATATTTATATATTACCTCTCATAAAACATACAAAAAATTCTTTAGATTTATTTGATTTTTATTTCTTAAAACTTATCATAAAATAACTATAAAAATTATAATTTTTCATGTTTTTTTCTAACGAAAAAAATAACTAATTTTATTGTATCTTTTTTGTTTTAAAAATGCTAGAATTTATCGATTTATAGAATAAATAATTTAAATCAATAAAATTTAAAGTTTAATAAACTTTATTAAATCGGGGGGAGGTAAGAGCAAATGAAAAGACACTTAAAGGGGTTATTTTTTGATTATTTTGTTATTAATTTAGGACTTATATTATCGGCTGTTGGAATAGGAATTTTTTTGGTTCCTGGTAGACTGGTCAGTAGTGGAGTTCCAGGAGTTGCTACTATATTATTTTATGGAATGGGTATACCTATTGGTCTTACTATTTTGATTTTTAACATCCCTATATTTATTTTAGGTGTTAAAGTATTCGGAAAGGAATATGGGTTCAAAACTTTTTTTGGAATCGTGGGTTTAGCTTTTTATACCCAAACATTTCAATCATTATTAAACAATACATCTGTAATTGACTATGCAAAAGGTGGGAATTTACTTTTAGCACCTATTTTTGGGGGATTATTTTTAGGTTCCGGAATGGGTTTAATCTTTAGATTTGGTGGAAGTATGGGAGGAGCCGATATCTTGGGACAAGTTATCAGTAAGTACTCTAAACTACCAGTCCCTCATGCTATCTTAATGTTAGATATGCTTGTTATGGGAAGTGGAATAGTAGTTTTTGGAATAGAAAGAGGTCTTTATGCTATCCTATCTGCGTTTACCTGTAACCTAATCTTAAATAAAATATTTGAAGGGGTAAGCCATAGTAAGATGGTATACATTACCAGTTCAAAATATGATGAAATACAAGAGCTTCTAGCAAATGATATCCAAACTGAAAGCACTACTATTATGACTAAAAGTCGTATCCAGGATTCTGAGAGAAAAATGATCATGGTCATATTAAAGAATAAACAACTTCGTGATTTACAGGTGTTTATGAGAAGAATAGACCCAACAGCTTTCATTGTTATCTCAGAAGTATATGAAGTTTTTGGCGATGCAGAAGACGAATAAAAATAGATTATATCTAATAAATCTATAATCAAAGTTTTTATAAATTTTAATTACATAGAAAACCCCTCCTAAACATTTAGAAGGGGTTTTCATTAAATTATTGTCTGATTTCACCTTGATACTTTTTCTTGATAAGTCCTAAGATTTTATCAATTGCACCAGTTACTTCATTTTCTTCCAAAGTTCCTGTTGTTTTTCTAAGTACTATATTAATAGCTACTGATTTTTTATCTGCCTCTACTTTTTCACCTTGATATATATCAAATAAATTAACACTTTCGATGATATTAGAAGATTTTTTAATATCACCTAACATATCTCCAACTAATTTATCTCTATCCATTAAGATAGCTAAGTCTCTATTTACTGCTGGATATTTTACTATCTTCCCATATTTTATCTTAGTTTTTCCATATTTTACTACCTTAGCTAGTTCTAACTCTGCTAGATATACTCTCTCTCTTGAGATAGACATAGCTTCTGCTACATCTGGATGGATCTCTCCAAAAGTACCAATATAATCTCTTCCTACTAAGATATCTACCGCTCTACCTGGATGGTAACTTTTGTTTTCAGTTCTTCTTAATTGATATCTAGTCATTCCCATATCTTTTAAGTAAGCTTCTACATACCCTTTTAGATCATAAAAATCATAAGCTTCAGGTTTGGCATCCCATAGATTTCTTTCCTCTCTACCAGATAAAGCAATTCCTACTTTTACAACTTCATCAGCTAAAGTTTCTGCTTTAGTAAATGTTCTAGATACTTCAAATATTTTAAGGTCATTTATATTTCTATTGAAATTATCTCTGATATTAGTAAGTAAACCATACATTAAAGTAGGTCTAAGTGTTACCATATCCTCATTTATAGGGTTTTTAATATCGATAGTTTCTGCTTCTATTTTTAATTTCTCTAAAATTCCTCTAGGAATAAAGCTATAGTTTATAACTTCTTGTAATCCCATATCTCTTAAATGTTTTTTAGAAGTATCAGTATTTTGGAATTCCTCATCTACTACACCAGCTTTGATATTTTCTATTGGCATCTTATCTTCAATATTTTCAAAACCATACATTCTAATGATCTCTTCATATAGATCTGCTGATCTAGTAATGTCATTTCTATATGATGGAGGAGTTACAGAAATTTTATTTTCTCCTCTATTTTTTATTTGCATATTTAAACTATTTAAGATTTTTCCTACTGTATCTAATTCTATTTCTTTACCTACAAATTTATTTAATCTGTTAATATCTAAAGAAACTTCCCTAGAAGTATAAGGATCTATATATATATCTACGTATTCTCCTATAACTTCACAATCAGTTATAGATTGAATTAAAGATGATGCTCTTTCTAATACAACTAAGGTATTATCTCTATCTATTCCTCTTTCAAATCTATATGAAGAATCAGAAGATAATCCTAATATTTTAGAAGTTTTCCTTATGTTTTCAGGCGTGAAGTATGCCACTTCTAATAAGATCTCAGTAGTATTTTCATCTACCTCTGTATTTTTCCCACCCATAATTCCAGCTATTGCTACAGCTTTTTCTTCATCAGCGATAACTAATTCAGAGTTATTTAACTCTCTCTCTTCACCGTCTAAAGTTATGATCTTTTCACCTTTTCCAGCTTCTCTTATAGTTATTTTTGATCCCTCTAATTTAGAATTATCAAAAGCGTGCATAGGTTGATTATACTCAAACATAATGTAATTTGTTATATCTACAATATTGTTTATTGGTCTAAGTCCTATAGATTTTAATCTTCTTTTTAACCATTCCGGAGATTCTTCTACCTTTACATTTTTTAATATTCTAGTACTGTATCTAGTACATCTTTTATCGTCATTAATATCTACAACAATTCCAGATGGTCCATTTAAAGTTCTAGTATCTGAAACAGGATATTTTACCTTTCTCTCATAATAAGCTGCAACCTCTCTTGCTATACCAATATGAGATAGACAGTCAGGTCTGTTAGGTGTAATCTCTAATTCAAAAATTATGTCATCTAATCCTAAGTGTGTTCTGATATCTTCTCCGATAGGCGCATTTTCAGATAAAATAACAATTCCATCTCCATCTGTACCCATTCCTAATTCTGCCTCTGAGCAAAGCATTCCACAAGATTCTACTCCTCTTACCTTAGCTTTTTTAATCTTAAAGTTTCCGGGTAAAACAGCTCCTATTTTGGCTACTATTACCTTGTCTCCTAATTTATGATTAGGAGCTCCACAGATTATTTGTAGTGGAGTTTCTTCCCCTACATTTACCTTTAATAGTGATAATTTATCTGCATCAGGATGTTGACCATATTCTACAACATGTCCTACCACTACGTTATCTAGATGTTGTCCTTGCTCTTCTATTGCCTCAACCTCTTGACCGATCATAGTTAAGGCGTTTTCAAGCTCTTTAACATCTTCATTTATCTCTACATATTCTTTTAACCATTCTAAAGATATTAACATTTTTTCCTCCAAATTATTAACTCTTCCTCTAAGTTTTGCTTTTTTGACATTAAAAATTTATTGTTGTTATAATAAATTTACATACTCGTCAATCGAGTAAATGACAACAGGAAAAGAGTTGTGTTTTTTCTATTTTTTCTTAAACATTATAAAAAATATCAGGCTCAATTAAAAGTTAAATTGTTTTAAGAATCTCATATCATTGTCATAAAATGCTCTTAAATCATCTATACCATGTCTTAGCATAGCAACTCTTTCTATTCCCATACCAAATGCAAATCCACTTATTTCATCTGCATCATAATTTACACTTTTTAATACTTCAGGGTCTACCATTCCACAACCCATTATTTCTAACCATCCTGTATTTTTACAAAGTCTACAACCTTTTCCTTTACAGATTACACATTCTACATCCATCTCTGCCGAAGGTTCTGTGAATGGAAAAAAATGAGGCCTAAACCTTACATTAGTTTCTCCAAATACCTTGTTTACAAATTCTGTTAAGATTGCTTTTAAGTTAGCAAATGATATATTTTCTCCTACCATCAACCCTTCCATTTGATGGAACATAGGCGTATGAGATACATCGTAATCAGATCTATATACTTTCCCTGGACATACCATTCTAAATGGTGCTGTTTTATTTTGCATATATCTAATTTGTACAGGTGATGTATGTGTTCTAAGTACTGTATTATCATCTATATAGAAAGTATCTTGTAAATCTCTCGATGGATGAGTTTCTGGTATATTCAATGCATCAAAGTTATTAAATGTAGTTTCTAATTCTGGTCCTGCTGCTACATCAAATCCCATCTCTATAAATATATTTTTTAAGAAATCCATAGTTTCTGTTATAGGGTGTAATCTTCCAGTTCCCGTTTCCCTTCCTGGTAAACTAACATCTATAGTTTCGTTATTCATTCTCAATGTTTTTTCTGCGTCTTTTAGCTCAGTCATCTTAGTTTCAATTTCATTTGTAATAAAATCTCTAACTTCATTAGCTAATTGACCAATAACAGGTCTTTCTTCTTTAGATAAATTTCTCATTCCTTTCATAATGTCTGTTAATTTACCTTTTTTTCCTAGAATTCCTACCTTTAGATCTTCTAGTTCTTTTACATTAGTTATCGAAGTTAAGCTAATAGCTACTTCATCCTTTAGAGCGTTTATTATCCCTTTCATCTTGCCTCCTAAAAACTTCCTTATATCATTAATCTCATAGTATTTTATCAAATTTTTGATAATTATCATACTTTTTTTTAGTTTATAACTTTCTATGCTCTATATTTATTTCATCATTCTTTATATTCAATATCCCGTAGAGCCCGTCTTTCACTGCTCCTGGATTAAATAAAATCATATCTTTTTTTTCTAAATATGGAATATGCGTATGCCCAAATATACATAAATCACTACCTCTTTCTTTCGCTTCCATCCTTAAATAATCATAACTTGTTTTAACTCCATATAGATGACCATGAGTCAAAAATATATTTTTTCCTGAAATTTCAAATTCTAAAATATCCTCTGTATTATGATCCATATAATCACAGTTTCCTCTAACTATATAATATTTAGAATTTTCATATACATATGACAATTCCTCCACATCTTTACTATTATCTCCTGCGGAAATAACCACATCTGGAACTTCTCTTTCCCATATTTTCATTAAATTATCTAGTCTTAAATGACTATCCGATACTATTAATACTTTCATAACGACTCCTTTCACACTCTTCCTTTTTATAATTTCTCAATCACGAGTACAAAATTTTACTTTTTAAAAAACTAATTCTCCTATGTGAAAAGAAACTATAGATAGAAAATATAGCAATGGTTTTTATATTATTTTAGGAGGAGAACAACAGTTCTCCTCCTAAAAACTTTTTTACTTATATAAAATATTATCCTATATAGATAGGAATATCTATATTTTCCAATAATTTTAAGCCTGTATTCCCTGCAAGTCTCTCCAAGAAGAAGGAGTGTTTAAGGTCTCCCATAATTAATATATCAAATTCTTTACTCTTTTCAGATATTATATCGACAGGTTTCCCCTCTAATTCTAATGTATTTAATGTTTTCCCTGCTGTTTCCATATATTTAGAAAATTCACGATCTGTTTCATCGTCTAAATTTACAGCTACAGAGGTGAAATCTCTTAATTTTTCAAACATATTCAAAAAAGTAAAGATAGATTTATTTATTCTTTCGCTCTTATCATTTGCAATCATCACTTTTTCTACCTTCAAACTATTATTTTCAGGAATCAATAAAATAGGTTTATAGTGATTTTTGAAAAGATCTTTTTGATTAGCTGTAATAGTCTTGGATTTCTCAACTATTATCAAATCAAATCCCAACATTTTTTCTTGTACAATTTCCTGAGTAATCCCCTCTTCTACTAATAGATGTTCTACTGGAAAATAATTTTTAAATATTTTTTTTAACTCTTCTACCTGAATATTTTCTGATTTTTCCCATTCCCTAATCAAGAAATTAGCCGAATTATCCACAACTAATCCCTCTACTGTAGGAGGAAGTACTTCATACTTTCTTATATCTCTAATATATAATCCATATACTTCTGTTCCATACTTTTCTTTTAAATGTTGTCCTGTTTTTAGCAAATTATGTTTGTCCAGTTCATTTCCGAATAAAATCAAAATTCTATTTAACATAATAACACCCCTCTTTATACCCTCATCCATCCTACGGTTTTTACCCTAGACTCTTTCCTCTTTGTCGTTTTTCCGATTGACGAGTACGAAAATTTCTTTTAGTTATAAGAAATTTACGATGTCAAAAGGAAAACTATTGCTACATTTTCTAGCTTTAGTTTCTTTTATAGAAGAGAAACTATAAGAAGGAAGAGTAGAAGAGAGTTTTTTTAGTATTTACATTTTTCTACAAAACTATATATATTCCTTTTTTCTTATTTTTTTTCTTCTACTATCTCTGAAAGTTCCTCATCAATAAGTTCTTCTAGATTTCTTTTTACCTTAATTGTAGAAACTACATGTTCTGTTTCTTCTACTCTCATGATTTTTACACCTTGAGTTGCTCTTCCAATTAAAGATATATCCTCTACTGGAGTTCTTATTACAACTCCATTTGAAGTGATAGCCAATAGTTCTTCATCATCGGTTACAGATTTAACATCTACAACTTTTCCATTTCTAGCACTTACTCTGATATTAATTACACCTTTTCCACCTCTAGATTGACTAGTGTAACCAGTTATTCTGGTTCTTTTTCCATATCCATTTTCAGTTATAGTAAGGATCTTAGCATCTTCACGTTCTACTATTACTCCTGATACTACTTTATCTTCTGGACGTAGAGTAATTCCTTTTACTCCAGTAGCTGATCTTCCCATAGATCTTACATTATCTTGTGGGAATTTTATAGAATATCCTAATCTTGTAGCCACGAATACTTCACTTTTTTTAGAATCTACTAATCCAACAAATATAAGATCATCATCATCTTTTAAGTTTATAGCACGTAGACCAGATTTGTTGATATTCTTAAATTGACTTAGGTTAGTTTTCTTCACTATACCATTTCTAGTTAGGAAGAATACTTCATGTTCTTCAGAAAAATCTCTAACTTTTATTATAGATCTTACCTTCTCATCTTCTCCTAAATTAATCATATTTTCTATTAATTTACCTCTAGCCTGTTTAGAAAATTCAGGAATTTCATATACTTTTAAGCTATATACCTTTCCACTATCTGTATAGATCATCATGGTATCTAGGTTAGAAGCAGCATACATATTTTCTACGAAGTCACCCTCGACTGTATTTTGACTACTTACGCCCTTTCCGCCTCTTTTTTGAGCTTTATACTTATCTTGACTTATTCTCTTTACATAACCTTTGTTAGTCAGAGTTACGATTACTTTTTCATCCGAAATTAAATCCTCTATATTGATATCTAATCTAGATTCCTCTATTTGAGTTCTTCTTTCATCAGAATAGTTTTCTTTAAGTTCTTCTAATTCCTCAGTTATTATTTCATAAACTTTATCTTTATTGTTTAAAATATAGTTTAATTCCTCTATTACATGTACTAAAGCCATGTATTCAGTTTCTATTTTATCTCTTTCTAAACCAGTTAATCTTTGTAATTTCATGTCTAAGATCGATCTAGCTTGAGCTTCACTAAATGAATAATCTATTTTTAAAGTTTCTTTTGCTACATTAGCATCTTTTGATCCTCTAACTATCTTGATTATCTCTCCAATGTTGTCTAAAGCTATTCTGAATCCCTCTAAAATATGAGATCTTTTCTGAGCTTTTTCTAATTCAAACTTCGTTCTTCTAGTTATTACATCAAATCTATGATTGATATAATGGTCTAAAATTTCTTTCAACTTTAATACTTTTGGTACGTTATCCACTAAAGCTAACATAATAATTCCAAATGTATTTTGTAATTCAGTATATTTATATAATTTATTTAAGATTAATTCAGGTTCTTCTCCCCTCTTAGTCTCTATTACTACTCTTATACCATTTCTATCAGATTCATCTCTAAGGTCAGTTATTCCTGTAATTTTTTTCTCTCTTACAAGGTTAGCGATCTTTTCTATCATCCTAGCTTTATTTACTTGAAATGGTACTTCATTAATTATTATCGAGCTCTTCCCATTTTGGTGCTCTTCAATTTTCACCTTCCCTCTTACTCTTACCCTACCTCTACCAGTAGTATAAGCATCATATATTCCTTTTTTCCCATCGATTATTCCACCGGTTGGAAAGTCAGGTCCACTTATATATTCGATTAGATCTCTTGAAGTTATCCTAGTCGCTCCTCCTAAGATCTCTGAAATCACCTTTTTTATCTCTCTAAAAGTAGTTAGTGATAGTTCTTTTGGTATCTCTGTATAGTTTTCATCTTCCAAAGTTTCTTCCCTAGCTTCTCTTTCTTTTTGAAGTTTAAGGTTTAGTGCATCATTTTCTTCTATTGACTTATCTATAACAGCCTTTATCTTTTCAACTGCATTCAATAATTTGTTTTCATCTGTTACATCACCTTTTGAAATCATCTTTTCTATTCTTTCAAAAGCTATCTCTGCATCGATTTTTTCTGTAGAATTAATGATTAATTCCTTTATTTTTTCAAATCCTTCTACTATCTCAGCTTTTTTACCCTTTATTTCTAACCTGTTATTTATAACAGCTAAAATTCCATCTACTAATTCTCCTAAGTTATGAGGAGGTATGTTTGTTGCCATTCCTACTGCGATACCAGTTGCTCCATTTAATAGTAAATTAGGTAGTTTTGCAGGTAATACAATAGGTTCATCCAATGAATCATCAAAGTTTTTTCTGTAATCTATAGTATTTTTATCTAAATCTACTAATAATTCTTTTGTGATTTTAGCCATTCTTGCTTCTGTATATCTCATGGCTGCTGCCGAATCTCCATCTATCGATCCAAAGTTTCCATGTCCATCTATTAATTCATATCTATAGTTAAAATCTTGAGCCATTCTAACCATTGTATTATAAACAGCCGAATCTCCATGTGGATGATACTTACCCAGTACTTCACCGACGATTCTAGCTGATTTTTTATGTGCTTTATCACTCGTCATACCTAGTTCGTTCATAGCAAACAAAATCCTTCTATGAACTGGTTTTAATCCATCTTTTACATCTGGTAATGCTCTACTTACAATTACACTCATAGAGTAGTCCAAATATGATTCTTTCATCTCTTGTTCTATATATCTAGTTATTATATTTGACATCTAATCCTCCTGATAAATTCATTCTTAAATAACCCTCTCTAAGTCTCTCTATTAAATTAATATGGAGACTTCCAAGCTCTTTCATTGATTTCTCTTATTTTAATATCTACAACTTTGAGAAATCATAAGAAGGAGGAGTTAAATATCCAAGTTTTTTACGAATTCGGCTCCTTCTTCGATAAATTTCTTTCTAGGTTCCACCTTGTCACCCATTAATTTATCAAATAACTTATCCGCTTCTACAGCATCATCTATACTTACTTGTAATAATGTTCTTGTATCTGGATCCATTGTTGTTTCCCATAATTGATCTGGATTCATTTCTCCTAACCCTTTGTATCTTTGAAGGGTAAATCTTCTATTTTCTGCATTAAGTAGATCGGTTGCACTCTTCATCTGTTTATCTGTATAAGCATACTGTACCGATCTACCAGCTGTTATCTTAAATAACGGCGGTTGAGCAATATATATATTTCCATTAGTTACTAGATCATGCATGTATCTAAACAAGAATGTTAATATTAAAGTTCTGATATGAGCCCCATCTACATCGGCATCGGTCATGATTATGATCTTATGATATCTTAATTTTTCAAGATTCATTTCATCATTCATTCCAGCACCAAATGCTGTAATCATAGCCCTTACTTCTGTATTTTCTAAAGCTCTATGCAATCCAGCTTTTTCTACATTTAGTATCTTTCCACGAAGTGGTAAGATAGCTTGAGTGTGTCTGTCTCTTCCTTGCTTTGCTGATCCTCCTGCTGAGTCTCCCTCTACTATATATACTTCAGATTCTTCAGGTTTTTTAGATGAACAGTCTGCAAGTTTACCTGGTAATGATCCAACTTCTAAAGCTGATTTTCTCATTACTAATTCTCTTGCTTTTTTAGCTGCTTCCCTTGCTTTTTTAGACATCAAAATTTTCTCAATTACGTTCCTTGCATCTGCAGGAGTATCTTCTAAATGCATTTTTAAATATTTACCAACAATTCCAGAAACTATACTAGTAACTTCTGAACTTCCTAATTTAGTCTTAGTCTGTCCTTCAAATTGTGGATCTGGTACCTTTAGAGATAAAATTGCAGTCATACCCTCTCTGATATCACTTCCCTGTAAGTTACCGTCTCTTTCTTTTATGAGTCCCATAGTTTTAGCTACATCATTTACTACACGAGTAAGAGCAGTTCTAAATCCACTTACATGGGTTCCTCCTTCATGGGTATGTATATTATTAACAAATGAGAATATACTTTCTCTTTGTTTTACTGTATAAGTCATAGCAATCTCTACGATTACTCCTTCAGCCTCTCCTTTCATGTAGATAGGCTCTTTTATTAATTTTTCATTTCCTTCTTCTATCTCTGCCAAGAAATCAATTATACCACCATCAAATTTTAATATTTCCTCTACTTTTTCTTCTTTTCTAGAGTCAGTAAGTACAATCTCTAAACCTTTATTTAAATAAGCTAATTCTTTTAATCTATTTTCTAGAGTTTCAAAACTATAAACCAAAGTTTCAAATATTTCATCATCAGCTTTAAAAACTATTCTAGTACCAGTTTCCTTAGTTTTACCTATTGTTTCTACATCAAACATAGGTTTTCCTCTTTCCAATCTTTGGTGGAAAATTTGTCCATCTGTTTTCACATAAACTTCCATCCATTCAGAAAGAGCATTTACTACTGAAATACCTACTCCGTGAAGTCCACCTGATACTTTATAATTGTCATTTTCAAACTTACCACCAGCATGTAGAACTGTCAATACTATCTCTAGTGCTGATTTTCCATGTTTAGGATGTATTCCAGTAGGGATACCTCTTCCATTATCAATTACTTCAATTACATTGTCTTCTAACACATTTATAATTATCTTGTTACAGTACCCTGCCAAGGCTTCATCTACTGAGTTATCCACAACTTCCCATACAAGATGGTGTAATCCTCTTTCAGATGTAGAACCAATATACATTCCCGGTCTTTTTCTAACAGCTTCCAGTCCTTCTAAAACCGTTATGTCTTCCGCTTTATAATTATTACTCATCTAACTTACCCTCCTAAATCTTATTTCTTTAACAATTGTATAAATTCTTCTGCTCTTTTTTCTATATGTTCATCCTTTAATTCACCTAAATCTATAGTAAAATATAGTTTAGATAATTCAAAGGCTATATCATCTTTTCTGTTTTTCAAATAGATATCTATATCTTTTTTTATCTTGGATAGTTTTTTTAACTTTATTCTATTATATTCTTTCTCTGTTAAATCTTCTATCACCTTTACAGCTTGGGAATATTTCAGCATCTTCCTATTTTTAAATGCTTTCATAAGAGTTTCTTCTAATTTTAAAACCTCTTTATTTGTGCATATAGCACACATAGATTCAGGAGAACTATAATACACCCCACACTTACACTGTTTATACCCATGAAGTTTTAAATATTTTTTTCGTTTGTATGATTTTTCCAAAACAATTTTTGTCTGTTTTTTTATAAAGTCATCTTTAATTTCTTTAAGTTCCACTTCTATCTGTAGATATTCTTCAGCAGTTAAGGTCACGCTGTCCAAATCTATTGAATCATTTTTTGGTGTTTCTTTTAAAAAATAATCTTTCGTGTCTTTTTTTCCAATTTTAAAAATTATTTCACTTACATAATTGCCACCTAAAAATTCATTGGTTTTCTTTATGATAGACTGCTTTTGAAAATTCATCTGCTGAATCCAAATAGAATTTTCTACTCCTACAAAAAGTTTTCCATTCTTCAAGAAAATAACAAAACTTTTTTTAGAGAGTTCCCCTACTATCTTGTCCCACTCTGATTTTAAAATACCTTCCTTTAGGAGCCGGCTTTTAGTTATAGCTACGTCCATAAGATCACTTACATCTACTAGATTTTTAACCATCTATCTCACCTCTGTGTACATGAAATCTTTTCGCTTCTATCTCTAGATCTGAAGTAGAACTAATAAATAATTGTATCTCTCTTTTCTGAAAATATTTCAATATATTTTCTTTTCTTATAGAGTCAAAATAAGATGATATATCATCTATTATAAAGACAGGTGTTTCTTTTTTTTCCTTGATTATCATATCTATTTCAGATATTTTCAAGGCAAATACTATGGATTTTTTCTCCCCTTGAGATGAATAAGATTTAGCCTCTTTATTGTCTAACAAAAAGATAAAGTCATCTCTTTGGGGACCAATCAAGGAATATCCATACCTTAATTCACGATCCTTAACTTGTTCATAACTTTTCTTGATTTTTCCCTCTATCTCCTCCAAAGTAGGAGCTCTTAACTCTCCTAAAAAAGATTTATAGCCTAAGGTCAGCTCTTTTTCTCCATCAAATAATTTTCGATAGTTTAAAGATAACAGCCTCGAAACATTTTTTACATAATCAATCCTTTTTTTTACTACTAATGATGCATATTTTATAAACTCCAAATTATAAATCTCAAACATTGAATCTTTGGTATTTCTGTCTTTTAGATATTTGTTTCTAAATTTTAATAGTTTGGATACCGACTTCAAATAAAGATAGTACTCTGGATCTGCTTGAGCTATCTCATAATCAAAAAACGATCTCCTCACACTAGGTGACCCAATAATAAGCTCTATATCTTCTGGTATAAAAGATATAATATTTAATTTACCTAAAAATTCATCATACTTAACAGATTTTCTATTATAGGAATATATCTTTTTTTTATCTCCTACTTTTACCGACATGGATTTCAACGCTATCCTATCTTCATAGTTAACAAAAGCTCCCATCTTATGGTGACCATATTTTATCATTTCCTTGTTTTTACTAGTTCGAAAACTCTTGCCCGTAACCGTAAAATAAATAGCCTCTAATATACTAGTTTTTCCTTGGCCATTTTTCCCTAAAAACAAGTTAAATCTACGATCAAATTCCAAGTGTTCATCATCTAAGTTTCTAAAATTGATCATATTCATATCTAGGATTTGCATCTAAACACCTCTTACGCTATTACTTCTATCTCTTTACCATCAAATTCTACAATATCTCCTACACGGATCTTCTTTCCTCTTCTCGTTTCAATCTCACCATTTACTTTTACCATCTCTTCGGTAATTATATGTTTTGCATCTGATCCACTACTTACTACATTGGCCCACTTCAGTAATTGATCTAATTTAATAAATTCCGTTGTAATTTGTATTTTTTCCATTTTTTACCTCCAAATTTATTGAAATTTTTCTAAACCAACTTAATCGCTGTCCCTCTAAAAAGAATTTTAAAGTAAGGATTAATTTTAATAAAATTTAGATCTTCTATTCAATATAATTATACATTATATTTTATCACATTCCCCCTTTATTATCAATTAAAACGGGTTCTTAACAAACTATCTTAATCCCATCATTAAAAAGTTGTTTAACGTTCCTTATTTGACAGATTAGAGGGCTCAGAAATAAAAAAACAGAACTTAAAAGTCCTGTTTTTTTATTTCACTATTTTTTTATAAAAATTTTATCTCTCATAGGATTTTTTATATCCAATACAAAGTCTTTAAATTCTTTGTAATTTTCTTTTTTTACTATTCCAACAGGGATATAGATCTCTCTAGTTATATTTATAATATTTTTATCTTGTTTCGAAATAAATTTATATTTTGCTGTTTTCTCTCCTATCTTAAACTCTCTTAGAATATTTAGTTCATTGATAAATTTTGAAGTCGCTAATATTTTTTTATTCTGACTAAGATCTACAACAAACTCTTCTTTTGTAGATACCTCATTGTATATTTGATAGTCATAATTTCTCTTATCTAAAGATACCTTTAGGTTGATCTCTGTAGGAAAAATTGTAAAATATAAATATTTATCTTGATCTATCACTAAATTATCAACTTTTAAACTCAATGACATCTTCACGGGTTTATTATAATCCATAAAATCACTAAATTTTGCTTTTCCAACTATTGTCATTGATGAAGTCCCAATTTCTTGATCTAAAATATTTTTCCGTAATGCTGGTAATATTCCTCCATAAGATCTTATAAAAGATTCACTTTGCCCTTTAAATTCAAAGTTTAGATTGATTTTTGCATCTCCATCTTTTAACTTATAAAAATAATCTATATTTTTTTTATAATCATTTTTTTTATCATAAACCTGAGGCAGATAGTTATTTTTTTTAGATATATAGTTTATTTTTTCATCCAGTGTATCTAGATAATTATATCGACTATTTAACAGAACTATCCTTCCCTCAACATAGGTTCCTATATTAGCTATAGAGTAATTTATAGGATATTTTTTCTGTAAAGGAGAACTTTCAGCATATGAATCTAATATAATCACAGGATAGACATCATTAATATTTTGTGCCTTTAGCAAACCTACAAATAATGCATTCAAATCGATTACAGAACCGTATTTTTGATAGATAATTCGATCTAATTTTAGAGGTTTAAAATCTGCTTGAGTCAAATATATTTTTTTTGTAGTAAAGTTATTTATCACATATGAATATATACTAGCTATCTTATCTGATTTTTTTTGAGTATCTCCAACTATTTTATTAGAAAATTCCTTGACTTCAGTGCTAATTTCTATATTTTCCATAGATTGTATTTTTTCTTTAGAAAAATCTGCCCAATCTTTATAAAAAGAATACACAACTTTATTTACATCCAATAATAAATTCTGGGGCATTGCTTCCTCCCATTTTAAAACTTTTGTATTCTTTGAACTAAAAGTTAAGATATTTCTATCATTTAAAACTTTCTTATTCTCAACTATATTATCCCCTATAACTTCATAATTCAAATTCATAGATCTTGGATAATCTATCACAATAGTTTTTTTCAAAGATGGAAGCTCATTATCAAAAATATCATTTCCACTTAGCGGATAACTATATTTAGTTTTAATAGTATAATCAATTACAATATATGTCCCTGGTTCTACTTGAGGAAAATTAATTATTCTATTTTTATTGCGAACATATGAAGGCGAGTATATTGCCAGTTGATCATCCTGTTCAATGCTTTGATTTTTAGGTATTAAAATTTTTTTATAGTCTTTTGTTACTGTATACATATCTCCTAAAATCAACACCTCTTTAGTAGGATCATAATTTATAACTATATCTGATAATTTTTTCTTTCCTTCATAATTAATTATTTTACTAATGTAAAAACGATGAACTTTACTACTTCCATCCTTATTAACTATTATTTTTTTACTCTTTATCAAATCTACCGCTCCTAATTCAGCATATTCCTTAGGAATTTTATCGTTATCTTTAATAACATCTATAACTTCATTAAATTTATATCCCACCTTATCCAAATTTTTACTATTGCCTAACTTAGGTTTTATACATCCTGTAAAAATTATGGCTGTTAAAGTTATATATATAAACAATTTTATTTTATTTTTCATCTGTTTCCACCTCTTTTATCAAGAATAAATTGTTATTATTCGAAAGTTCCCCTATCTCTTTTTTTATGTCTTGATATTTTTCTTTAGGAAAATGAATCTTTGAACTTTCTAAATAATAAGTGGTATTCAATGTATTGTTTTTTACTTTAGAAGTAAATATAGTTTTAAATCCAGCATAGTTTATGTTTTTCGGTTTTGGTATGGAGATATCTGAGATATCCTCTGAAAACTCTAAATGATAGTTTACTATAAAACTTGTCGGTGAATTTAGTTTGAAATCATATTTTCTATCTGCTAATGAAAATGGATATGAGATTGATCCCTCATACATAAAATGAATACCAGGATCAGCACCACTAAATGGGATATATATATAATCATTGATCTTTTTACCATATTTAGGTATTTCAATATCAGCTTTTATAGTATATTTAGAATCCATATCTTGGGGATCGGCAGTCACAATATTTGTCGTTATTATACTGGGATTGACTTTGTTTATCAATCTAGTTATCAGTTTATCTAGATCATACTTATTCATATTCATAGATGTTCTTCTTAATTCACCATCAGCTATCCCTGAAAATGTAAATTTAATAGTCCCTACAGCATTATAGTCCTTGTCAATATTTAGATCTATAGTTGCACTGGAGTTATTTTCTATAGCCGGTGACATGGGAGTACTCCTCAGTGTATCACCATCTTTACGGGCTATTAAGTAGGAATTATCCTCCTCATATTTAGGTAAAAAATCCTTAGTGGTTTCGTCTGTTGGATCCAATATGTGCAATGGCTCACCATTTTCATCATAGGCCATTGTTATAGCATGATTAAACCAAGTAACAGGTACCTTAGGGTTAAGCCTTGACCCTGCACTTATAAGAATTACATCTGATTTTACCCCCGCTTCATTAAGCATAGCACTAAGAAGAGCTGCTTTATCCCTACATATTCCTCCTCTAGTTTTAAATGTATAAGATATGTCATGAGGCTCCAAACCAGGTCTATTCTTTTCACCATCTACTCCTAAATACCTAATGTTTCTAGCAACCCAATAAAAAATATTTTCTATTTTTTCCTCTCTTGTTTTCGTATCTTTAGTTAATTCTTTAACTTTCTCTTTGATATTCTCATTCATGATAAGATGAGGTGTTACCAGATCGTAATACCATTTTGATATATACTCCCAGTTTGGTATAGTTGTATATTTTATATGGTTTAAAGAAAATGCAAAATTTTCCATATTAGGTTCTAAGGTTACCAATGAATTATCCCTTATATTCCATTCATATATCTGTTTATCCTCTACTACAGTTCTTTTTTTCTCATATTTAAATCCCGTTTTATTCAATTCATGAACATACAGTTTTATATTCTTGGGTAATATAATTTTTTCATAATTATTTATAAATTTAGCAGTACTTTCCAAAGTAATCACCCCCGAAAAATGTCCTTTTATCCTTGCTTTCTTTATAGTTTGAACAACTTTTGTATAGATTATATCCCCTATTTCCAGATTTGGTAAGGTTCCAGATAAAGTTTTATCTTGAGTTGTATATATGTTTTGCTCTTGAGAAGCCCCATTTGTTTTTTCTTCCAATATTTTTTTAGAATCCAATTTAATTTTTTTTCCATTTGCTTTAATTAGCTCTATAGTAGTTATATCTAAACTACTATAATTGGCATTATAATCATAAGAAAGCGAATTATTTTTTTTAGAAGTCGTATTCAAAACCTTTTTATAAGTTTCCGTAGTTTCAGTTCCTTCACCTAACTCATTCATTCGTGTCAATGAATTAACTATATAAACCTCGTTATATTCCTTATAATCTTGTGCTACTATTGGCGATAAAATTTTAATAGCTTGATTTTTAGGGATATAAGCGGAAAAACTTATCGATGAAAACCATATTGTTAATAATAATATAAACTTTTTAACCATTTCTATTTCCTCCTTTTTTTAATACCATTTATTTTATGACAGGTTCTATTTCTGTACGATAAGTATATAATAAAACATCAAAATTTATAATAAAATTATTAAATAGTTAAATATTGGAAAAAATAAAGGTTAAAAAATTCAAAATAAAAGTAGAATCCGAAGATCCTACTTTTATTTTAACTATTTTTATTTCTTATTAACTCTTCTTTTCTCCACGAACTAAGGCTCCTTTAGTTTTAGGAGAACTATTATAACCTTTTTCTTCTACTGCTTGGACTTTTATAAAACCAGCATTCTCTAACATCTTCAGAAAAACCTTTTCTGATACAGCTCCTCCCTCTCATTGAAACCAACTATCGACTCTATCTTTGTGTTCTTTAATCTCTTTTCCTATAAACAATTGATCTACAACCATTAATTTTCCATATGGTTTTAAAACTCTATATAGTTCTTTTAATAACAACTCTTTATTTGGAACCAAATTAAAAACACTATTAGATATTATTGTGTCAAAGGTGTTATCTGCAAATATTAATTTTTCATCCTCATATAAAATTAGACTAGTATTCTCTAGACCTAACTTATTTATATTTGCCTTGGCTTTTTCCAACATCTCAGAAACAATATCTAATCCAACTACCTTCCCTTGATCTCCTACTAATTTAGAAGCAAAAATAAGATCAACTCCTGCTCCACAGCCAAAATCCAAAACGCTTTCTCCAGCATTTATATCTCCCAATAAAAATGGATTTCCTGTCCCACAATAACTATCAGCTATTGTTTCGGGAAGTTGTCCCAATATTTTTTCATCATATTTCAAATATTCCAATGCTTTTCGTCCTGTAGTATATCTAAATTGCCCTACAGGATTAAGTGCAACTTTAGAATATTTTTTTTCGATATCTCTTCGTATCTTAGTCTTATCATCTGTTGAAAAAACATTTTCCATTTTTTTACCTCCACCAAATATTCATTCTCTAATTAAAGTATAATATTAATTTTTTCTTCTATCAAGGTTATCTCTAAAATTTAGAAATAAATAAAAATAAGCTCATTTTTATTTTTTAATCCATCCTCAAAGATTTTTAATTTTCTCTCATCCTAAAACCCATAAATTTTTTTATCATCTTTTCCCGCCTATTTTACTATGATCTCTAATTAACAAATTAATCACAACATAGAGAAATATATAAAACGAGATTAAGCCTTTGTTTTTATTAGGTTTTTTACTTAACAAAATGCCCTTTTGTTAATTAGAAATACGAGTTTTTATATTTTCTCAATTAACGATAAAAAATTTCCAAAGAGGATATCAGAGGAATGACAGGAAAAGTAGGTTTTATGCAAAAAACAACAGTAACAGTAAAAGAAGAAGAAAAAAACAAAAAATTTATCAGAATGGTTAGTTAAGTTGGAATTTAAAATGTTTATGACTGAAATAGTTTATATAGTATATTAAAAATAAAAAGTAGAGATAAAATTAGAGTAATAGATTATATATTTCTGTACTAGGTTAGATGTGGTACAGAAATAGGACACTTCTAAATAAATGCCGATTGGAACGGATAAACGTAATGATTATAATGATATTATAATCATATATCTATAATGACACATCATTACATGTTATGTAAAGCTTAAAAAATTTCTTTTATAGAACACAATTATATGATATACTTACCTCATAAGCTCAACTTCCTTTTTATATCCATGATAAAATGTAATGTGTAATTACATTAAATGAGATAAAAAAAAAGGACAGAATTCCAAAGAATAAAGACCTTTTCAATTAATTCTTAAAAAGAGTACTGGTAATACTGTTTTTAATGTTTTTTCTACAAGTATATAATAATGTAATAATATACTTGTTTTAGATATTATATATATATTGTAATTAATATGAGTGAATTTGTCAACTAAAAAACGACTTATCCATCATAATTTAACCAATAAATTTTTAATTGAAAATAGTTCTTTAGGCTTTGTAAAATTTAGCTTAAAGGGGGAATAGATGGATAAGATTTATCGTATTTTAACGAATAAAGATTTTACAGATAAGATTTATAATATTTTGATGAATAAAGATTTTACAGATAAGATTTTTAAAATTTCATTATTGGTTTTGGTTTATTTGATACTAAAGTTAGTCATGGACAAAACCGTGGGATAATCGCAAACAGAATAAAAAAAGTATTTTAAAAAAAAGACACTAAATTAATGGTGTCTTTTTAAGCTTAATTTTATTGACTTCCTTTATGAAACTTACAAAACACATATTTTGGAACTTTCATCTTTGAAATAAACATATAAATTTAATGTATATCTAAAATTTCATAAGACGATTTTATTTTTAAATGTTCAACTTTAAATGTTTTTGTTTGAGCTAATGAATTTTTATATTCTGCAAACCACACTCCAAACGATAATATTAATATTACAACGGCTATAACGCTAATGAATTTGATAAATAAACCTTTATTAAGTTTATTTACCATACAAAATATGAGAGTTACTAAACCTGAAATAACTATAAATAAAGCTATATTAATTATAAGTACATAAGATAATCTATCCCAGTAAGGAATATCTTTTATTGAACTGAACATGCTAAAATTAATGGATATTAAAGAAAATATAGAAATAAAGGTTCCCATAAAAGTTAATATATTGTTATACATCTGATTTTCTATTGTTTCAAGCTTTTTTTCCATTGGTTTGAGTTCTTGTTCCATTGTTTCAAGCTTTTTTTCCATTGTTTCGAATTTTTGATTTTGTTTTTCTATCTTTTCTATTTGAGCGTGTTGAATTTTTCTTTTTTCTTCAGCAAATTCAGATACTATAATTGAATCAGAACAAACAAAATCAGAACAAACAGAACCAAAGACATAATTATCTTTATATTTTCCTATAATTTCTTTATCTAATAAATTTTGTATATTTATATTTACTTCATTTTTTTCATATCCAAAAAAATTAATAATATCTTTTTTTACAAGAATAGTTTTATTTCCTTCTGATTTTAGTCCTGCTGCTTCCGCATATAAGAGATAAAAAATTTGGTGAACTTTTAAAAGTTTTTGATATGCATATATATAATAACCATATTTTTTTATAATTTTATTTGTGTTCTCTACACCACTAAAC
>NZ_JBATVM010000189.1:0-1983 GCF_049671765.1 Psychrilyobacter sp. | reverse complement strand
GGTTACCAAATGGCCTTTTAGGCCACTCACGAGCTCTTTTTTAGGTTAAAATAGAGGTTGAATTAGAGTGACTCAACCTACCTCATGACTAGATTTTTTTTAATCCTTGAATTTCATTTCTTTTGCTGACTCACATTTAAAATTAATAATCGTGAATCGTAAGCAGAGCCACTTAAGGGTGGCACCCTTAGAACTTTATATTTTTAATAACTGCATATAAATCAAATTCCAAAGTTTCCGCCTTTGATACGGGTCTGTTTCTTGTCTTGACACAAGAAATAGACGAAAGAAAGTCAAGAAGTTTATAACTGTCTTTGTTAGCAAGTGCCAAGAATCCCCGTTTCTTATTGGGATGCCTGACGGGCATAATGAGCCCGACGAAACTCGTATGATATTTACTGTTGCAGTTAAACGACTATAAACTTCGACTTAAAGTAAAAAAGAACATTAAAAAAATTAGGTTATGGAGTATGAAAAAAGGCACATTAGAGTTGATTTCCTAGGTGCCTCTTTTTTGAAAGTGATTCTTTACTCTTAACTATAGTTTTTTCTCCATATAGATTCTTCCGGCTTCGTCTCATTCAATAATTTCAGGAAACTAACTTTTTTTAATTTTAAATAATTCAATATATTCGTTAGGTGTTAATTCTCCTTGGGAATACAGTTTATTTATATCTATATTTTCTTTTCTTTTTAATTCTTCTATTTCTTTTGCTCTTTCTAGACCTCCATCTTTTATTTCTACTTTAAAAGTGTCTGCTTTTTTCACAGTAAATTGATTGTCTAAAATATCTTTCGCTTTATCTAAAAAATTATAAATTATTTTTAATTCTTCTTTTAACGAATTATCTATTTCTTCTAAAGGGTAGTGAGATGTCAAATTTGTCTTTATTTCTTCTATCATTTTTTGAGTTCCTTCAGAATAATAGTCTTGTAAAATCATATCATTTTTCCAAAAGTTAACATCATATCTATTGTATATAATGAATTTAATAATTTTTCTTATTGTGTCCTCTGCTAATGGCTTGTATAATTTTTCTTTCACTTCTTTATCAATGAAAAGTTTCATTATAAATAACCAATTTTTTTTATTGTTATAGTACAACTTTTCATCCGATAAAACTTTTAAAATATTATTATTTAAAGACTGTTCAGAATAAAACATTAGCTCTATAATACTCTTAGAATATTTAATCTTTTCATCTCTAGAGAGTTCCCTCATAATTTCTTCCCATTCGTTTCCACCTATATAATATATTGATTTTTTATTTGTATAAGCTTCAACTCTAGATGCTAAATATTGTTTCTTTCTTTCCTCTATCTCTTGAATTTCAAATATACTTTTTAATTTATTCAATACACAATTAATTTTAGAAAGATCATCTAAAGACCAAGAATTAAGTTTTTTTACTGTGTGATTTATATTTTCATTATGTCTTAAATTTTCACTGAGATTATTCCATTCATAAAAATAATAGTCAAATAGAAAAAATATTAGTAATTTTTTTTGAATGTCTTCAGTTAATTTAAAACCATTAATTTTGTTTTGAAAAAGAGTTCTCAACTCACTCACATTTTCTGTTCTATGAAACAGTTTTCCTTTTTTTTCAAATAAAGGCTCTTCAGTCTCTAATATTTCCTTATATAATTTGTTTACTTCAAGGGCATCTATTTTTTCACCTCTAAATATAAGAAAAACTTGATCGACACTTTCTATATCTACAGCTTTTATTAATAAGTAATTTATAATATTAATATCCTTTAAATTAATTTCTTTTTCTTTTTCATGAAAAATTATTTTAAATTTTTCATCTAAAATATCGTGAAATTTAAAATTCCTTAAAACCTCAAATTCTTCATATAAGAAATGTTTAATATAAAAATAAGATATAATCCCTCTTTTTTCTAGGGAAATTTGTTTTTCTTCAGTTAATTTCAAGTAACTTTTTACCTCTATTAAAAAACTTTTTACTTTTCTTATTG
>NZ_JBATVM010000188.1:0-5776 GCF_049671765.1 Psychrilyobacter sp. | reverse complement strand
CTTTCGATCTCGTGTAACAAAGTCTGTAAGAAAAATGATATAAAATTAATAAGAGTTCATTCAAGCAGTATAAATAAATTAAAAGAAAGTATCAGCGAAGTATGTGAATATTTAGAGGAGTAGGAGGAGGAAAAGATGAAGGTATTTGTTCACCATATATATGAATATGAAAAAGGATTAAGAAATTTAGTTTTACACACAACGTCTAAAGATAACCTTGAGATGATTGAGATGAAATTAGGAAAGAGGAAGATAAACTATAAAATATATGAGACCAAAAATAACAATCTTAATATTTTTTTTGGAGCTGAAGAATGTGTAGAAGTTATAAAAAAAATTGGGAAGGATTATTTAGGAGATTATACAGCAGAGGAAGATTTTATATTAGGCATAATGCTAGGTTATGATAGGAAGAAACAGTGTGAAAGATTTATGAAATATGGAGAAATAAATAGAGCTTAAATCAAGAAAAGTTCTGCCAGTAAGAATTATTTATAAGATCTTTTCTGTTGTTAAAAAATGACAGGATAGACTACTAGAAAATGCATATACTATAGTTTTTATAGATACTAACATTATAATATTCGAAGTGAAGGGTATATAGTATAAAAAACAATCTATATCGCCATTGGAATTAATATGATTGTAAAAATTTAAATGAAAAAAAAGATGAAAAAGTTTATGGATTATTACAGTAATTATAGATACCAATAGGGATTAAAAAAGATGACTCCTGTAGAATACAGAGATCATCTTTTGAATGCCTAAATATTGCCCTACTCTTATATATAAGAGTGCAGTTTATATAAATTAAGAGCTTTTTATTTCTACAAAAAACTAAATTTCTTTATCTAACAAAGTGAGTATATGTTTTAGGTTCCAGCTCAGGAGACTCTATTTTACCTTTACCATTTTCAACTAATTTTAAAAGATAAGCCATATTTTTACCCAAAACTCTCATAATTTGTTTTCCCTCTTCATCTTGTTCAATATCTCCAGGAGCAGTACCGTGGATTACATTCCAGTAATTAGAAGTAGGCATAGTTAATTCACAATAATTTAAAAAGTTGTTTAATTGATTAAAAGTTGGAATTCCACCAGAACGTCTAACTGCGACAATAGAAGCACCAACTTTATTTCTTAGCATAGATGATCCACCCATAACATAAAATGCACGATCTAAAAATGATTTCATTGTTCCAGCAATAGCAGAATAATGTACAGGCGATCCTAAGATTACACCGTCAGCTTCCTTCATTTTTTGAATCCATTCATTTACATAGTTATCATCTTTTATGATACATCTATCATCTAATTTTACTCTGCACTGACCACAGGCTAAACAGCCTCTAATAATTTTATTTCCAACGTGGATAACTTCTACTTCTATCCCTTCTTTTTTTAATTCAGCGGCTACAATATCTATGGCTTGTCTAGTGTTCCCATTCACCTTTGGGCTTCCATTAAATGCTACTACTTTCATAAATATATCTCAACTCCTAAAGTTTATAAATTTTTGTTAAAAAGAACAGTTATCTGGATCAGGGAACAATCTCATTCCATTACATTGTTTTTCTAAAATTATCTGATCATCTTCATCTAATGAAAAATCAAAAATATTTTTATTATTTAAAATTCTTTCCTCTTTAATAGATTTTGGAAGGACTATGATTCCACGGTCTACTAAAAATTTTAAAGCTATATTAGCTATTGTTTTATTATGTTTTTTGGCAATTTTTTTAATTTCTTCATTAGAAAAAATTCCTCCTGACTGCATGGGAGCATATGCTTCTAACTTTATTTCTTTAGATTCACAGTATTTTTGTAAATTATATTGAGGTAGTCCTAAATGGATTTCTACTTGATTTATCACAGGTTTTATTCTCGCGGTTTTTAGAAGATTTTCAATATGATTCGCATTAAAATTTGATACTCCAATAGATTTTATTTTACCAATTTCATATAGTTCTTCCATTGCCTTCCATGAATCCGCAGCTTTTTCTTCTCCTTTATACCAATGGATCAAATACAGATCAATATATTTTAAATCTAATTTTTTTAACGAGTCATCGAATGCTTTTTTAGTTGATTCATAACCTTGGTCTGAATTCCATAATTTAGTTGTTATAAAAAGTTCTTCTCTAGGGATTTTACTGTCTTTTATAGCTTTTCCTACTTCTACTTCATTTCCATAGATCATAGCAGTATCTATATGTCTATACCCAGATTCCAAAGCTATTTTTACAGCATTATAAACATCTTTTTCCTTAGCCCGAAATGTTCCTAGTCCAATAACAGGAATGTTTATTCCGTTGTTCAAAGTTATCGTTTTCATAATAATCCTCCAAAAAAAATTAATTTTATTTATACTTTAATTATACCTTATATTTTTCATATAAGACAGTTTCTCCACCAATTTTATATTTACAGATCTCAGGATACAGTTTTTTAAAATGTTCAGAATTTAAATGATTTTCTAAATCGTCTTTAGTTTCCCATTTTTCAATAAAAGACATAGATGTAGTATCTTCTATGCTAGTATAAAAATCATACTCTATACACCCTTTTTCTTTTTTTGTTTCTATTACCAATTTTTCTGCAATTTCTTTTATTTTTTGAATGTCATTTTTTTCTGCTATTATTTGTACAACCATTGCAATCATATTTGATATCCTCCTAATATTTTTTTAGTTTATTTGTTCATAATAACAATATCATTAAAAGTATTATATGTGAAGTAGTTTCCATATAGTTATGTAGTTTCTAAATAGAAACTATTGATTGTTTTCTCACTTTGTAATATAATCAATCAGTTAAAATAATTAAAAATAATTAATAAAATATTAAAAAAATGAAGCAAAAGGAGCTGTTATGAAAGAAATTTTAAGGTTAAAACAAAAAGAAATAAAAAAGTTGTCTGGTTTAATTGAGTTTTATGATCACAATAAGAGGATAAAAAAAAGTAAAATTGTTAAATTCGAAAGAGATTACACCTGTTTAGATTATATTATTTGGTTTGAGAATAACTATCATTGCTACTTAAAAGATATTATTTCAGTAGACGGAAAAACAAAAGATGACTTTGTTAAATCTAAACGAATTAATACAAAATATATGGTGGCTATGGTTATTATCTTTATGGGTATTCTTGTGGATTTAGAGTTTACAATGGGAAATATGTATAAATAAATTTATCTTGACTAAAAAAAGATAAAGTTCATATATGAACTTTGTCTTTTTTTTATATCTAAGATGCGACATCACGTTGCTTTTATACATCTGATTTAATTATAGTTTTGAGAATATTTTTTAAATTATTTTTATCTTCACCTAATAATCCATTGATTTTAATGGAATATTTAGCAGTAATATCGTTTATTTTTTCTGTATAATCACTACCTTTTTCAGTAAGAGAAATATATACCAACCTTTTATCTATAGTTGTGTTATCTTTTTTTAATAATCCAAGTTTAACATACCTTGTTATAGTTTCAGATACAGTGGATTTAGAGATCCCCCAAATTTTAACTAAATTTTTAAATTCTGTTTCTTTTCCTTGTTTGTATAAAATTATAAAAAGATCGATATGCTTTAATTTTATTGGGATCTCTTTGTTTTTAAATTCTGCTTTTAAATTATCGTTAAATCTATTATTTACACATTTTAGAAGCTCTACTACACTTTCTTTCATTTTTCCCCCTTTAATTTTAATATATATCTATTATACCATACATTTTATTCGTTCGTGGTTGAACAAACTTAGAAAACATGTTATAGTGTCTAAGTTGTTCAAGTTCGAACAACTTATTTTAAGGAGGTTAGCATGTTTAAAAAAATATTAAAAAATGAAATTTTATCTGGAATGACAGTTGCACTGGCACTTATCCCTGAATCTGTTGCATTTGCTTTTGTAGCAGGGGTAAGTCCCATATTGAGTTTAAAAGGTGCAGTAGTCATGGGATTAGTCGCGGCTATTTTTACTGGAAGGCCAGCAATGATTAGTTCTTCTACAGCTGCTATTTCAGTTGTTTTTGCATCCTTAATAGCGACTTATGGTTTAGAATATTTATTTGCCACAGTAGTCCTTATGGGGATCCTTCAAATATTATTGGGAGTTTTTAAACTGGGAAAATATACACAGATCATCCCATATTCAGTAACATTAGGATTTTTAAATGGTTTATCTATTGTTATGTTTACCGCTCAGTTTTCTCAATTTAAAATTAATGGAAATTGGATGCCAACAAAAGATCTAGTGATTATGATTATCTTTGTAGTGATGACTATGGCTATAATCTATTTTACTGGGAAAATAACTAGTGCTATACCATCGAGTTTAGTCGCTATAGTGGCTGTAACAGTTGCTTCAAGTCTTATGGATCACTATGATATCTATTCTTTGAGAACAGTTCAAGATTTTGCAGGGATGGAGTTAAAGGGTGCTCTTCCAACATTTTCTATTCCCCATGTATCTCTTAGTCTAGAGACATTTAAAATAATATTTCCATATGCTGTAATAGGAGCTCTTGTAGGTCTTACTGAAGCTGTGTTAACTGGAAGGGTTATAGATGAGATGACTAATACTAAAAGTAAAATTAATAAAGAGTTCTTTGCCCAAGGTTTAGGAAACTTGGCAAATGGTCTGTTTGGAGGTATGGGTGGAGATGCTATGATCGGTCAATCAATTATAAATGTAAAATCTGGTGGAAGAACTAGATTTTCAGCGATTGTTGCCTCAGTTACCTTGATGATATTCATGTTATTTGGTTCTATTTTTACAAATGCCATTCCATTATCTGGATTAGTTGGAGTTATGTTTATGGTAGTTATCGGTACATTCAAATGGGAGAGTTTAAAGTATGGTGGGAAAATTCCTAAATCAGATGTCATAGTTGTTTTAGCTGTAACTTTTATAACTATATTTCAAGATCTGGCAACTGCAGTTATCGTAGGAGTTATTTTATCTGCTCTTATGTTTGCTTGGGAAAAAGGAAAGATCATATATGCCAAGATTGAAACTGGTGTGAATGGAGAAAAAATTTATAAGATGAATGGCGTCTTATTCTTTGGTTCGGTTTATAAATTAAAAGAGATCTTTGATGTCAATACCGACCCTATGAATGTTATACTAGACCTTAAACATGCTAAGGTAATGGATTTTTCTGGAATAGAAACAATCAATGGAATTGCAGAGAAATATGCGGATTTAGGGAAAAAATTTACCTTGAGAAGGCCTAATGAAAATTGTAGATTACTATTACAAAATGCAAAGAATATAGACTCTATAAAATTTTCCATAGATAGTTTATAAAAAAGTAAGGGAAGGTTTTATACCGATAAACATAATTCATATTTTCTTAGATAATAAAAAAATGAAGTTTGACTCAAAAGGGTCAATCTTCATTTTTTATAATTTTATTACTTATACATATATATATTCATAGTTTCTAATAATCTTAAATTTATATAACCTGGTTATACAAATTTATATCTACAGATTCAGCTAATTCAATTAATTTTTCGATATTTACTTTGAAATGCTCAGATTCTTCATGGATTTTAATAGCTTCAAAACTTTCCCATTCCTCTATAAATGTTAAAGTAGAAGGATTTTTAGTCCCTTGAAATAAACCATATGAAATATTCCCTTCTTCTTTTCTACTTGCTTTTGCTAAGATTGAAGCTACTTCTAAATAAAGGGCTCTATTTTCTTCCTTTACATTTGCTTTTGCTGTGATTTTTATCATAATTTTTCTCCTTGAATATTTATTTTTTC
>NZ_JBATVM010000187.1:0-4525 GCF_049671765.1 Psychrilyobacter sp. | reverse complement strand
TCTATATGAGTTCTATAAGTATGGGAATATTTCTCAGGGATCATTGTCACATCATATCATAGAGTTCACAGAAGATCCCGAAAGGATATATGATATTGAGAACCTCATATACTTGAGTAAATCTAATCATAATGAGATACATAATGCCTATAACGAGAGTCCAAAGGCTAAAAAAGAGATGCAAGATTATTTGTTTAGTATCATTAAGAGATTTGAGCAAGATTACTAACCCCCCTACCCCTTGAAACTATTGGGGTAGGGGTTCGTCATCGCTACCTAAGTCTTAATTTAAAAAATTTCCCTAAATGAAAGTTTTTAACGTTTTTTAAAATAAAAATTGATAGGAGGTGATAAAATGGTAAGACCAACTAAAAGTGTCGATTTAATGAGTAAACATTTAACTGAAGATGAATATAGAATTAGGAAAGATGCAGAGGAAAAATTAAAAGGAAAAAAAGATAAAATTAAACCATTAAAATATTTGAATAAAAATGCTAAGAAAATTTTTAAGACCATAGCCACAGAATTAAAAGACAGTGATATCCTTTGTAATTTAGATATCTATATCTTATCTAGTTGTGCAGTTGCTCTGGATAGAATCCAATCAGCAGAAGAACTGTTAGAGGAAGATCTTTTAAATAAAGAAGCTAGGATAGTTCAAGATACTTATACAAGACAATTTTTTAGACTGTGTAATGAATTATGCTTGAGTCCACAGAGTAGAAGTAAGTTAGCTAATGCAGCCTACCAGTCAATGCAAGAAGAAAATGACCCTGTATTGGAGGCATTACGAGGTGATGACTGATGATCTTACTGGATAGAGCATTAAAATATTGTGATGATGTTATCAGTGGTGAAGAGGTTACTACTTGGGAAGTAAAAAGGCAGTGTGAAATATTTTTAAAAGATTATAGGATCAACCAACATAAGAAAGATTTTAAATATTATGCTGATGAAAATAAACTGAAAAAAATAAATAATCTACTGAAACTCTTTAATTATGCAACTGGTTTTGTTGCAGGAAAACAGGTACTTGAACATCTAGTAAATTTTCAATGTTTTTTACTATGTGGAGTATTTTTATTTAGGTATAAAGATAAGCCCTATAAGTTTAAAAATAATGATATAACACTCTTTATAAGTCGTAAGAATGCCAAAACTAACCTAGTAGCCATAATATTTATATTACTAATGCTTACAGAGCAACAACATTCTGAATTTTATAGCATATGCCTAACTAAAGAGTTAGCATCTGAATTAAGAAAAGGAATGGTACAGCTACTAGACGCCAGTCCATACATCAATAAATATTTTTCAATCAGTAAAACTTTTACAGGAAAAATAGAGTGTAAGATCACTAAAAATTTCTTTCAACCTAGAACTGCTGAAAGTGGAAAAAACAACTCAATTCGACCCTGTGCCTTTGTTTCTGATGAACACGGGAACTTTCAAGAAGCTAGTAACTTCAATGCCATGAAAGGTGGGCAGAAAAATGTTTTAAATCCATTAGTATTTAGAACTACAACTGCATATGAAATATTTGCATCTATAATGGAAACAGATATTGATTATATTAGAGGTGTTTTTAATGGTGGTATAGAAGATGATAACCAGTTTGCATTATTATATTATGCAGAGGAAAAACATCTGTGGGACGATATAGGAATGTATCAATCTAATCCATTGAGGATAGAAGAAAACTATGAGATCATAAGGAAAAATAGAAAAACAGCAAGTTTGAAGCCAACTGTAAGAAATGAATATATTACTAAAGATATGAATAACTTTTTACAAAATAGTAGTTCTGAAAATTACCTTGATATTAAATTATGGAAAAAAGGTGAAGTGGAAAAAATAGAGTTAGAAGGTAAAAATGTAGTTGTGGCTATTGACTGCTCACTAACTACTGACCTAACAGCCATGAATATCATCTATAAAGAAGATGATAAATACTATTTAAAGGCTCATGCTTTTTTACCTGAAGGTAGTTTACCAAACAGGATGGAAAAAATAGATTATAGAGAAATGGCAAGGTTAGGCTATTGTACAATTGTAGAGGGTAATTATATCGACTATAATTTATTAGAAGATGAAATAAGAAAAATAGAAGATAAGTATGGATGTAATATACTTCTTATTTGTAGTGATCCTTACAACTTCATACAGAACTTACAGAATTTAAGCAATGATTACAATGTAGAAGTAGTCAAACAGACTTATACTGAGTTATCGGCTCCTACAAAGGCATTTAGAAATGATGTCTATGGTGGAAAAGTAATTTATCAAAGGAATAAACTTTTAGATTGGTGTATGAGTAATGCCAAAGCAAAGGCAAGACATATGACAGGGGATATAATGCTAGAAAAAGTAAATAAAAATAAAACAAGGATAGATTTAGCGGTTGCAACCATATTTGGTTATAGTCAGCTATACATAAATGAAGACGAATACGATGCAATAGAAGCATTAGACAATCAAGATTGGTAGGTGATGATAATTTTAAAAAAAATAAAAAATAAAATAAAAGTAATATTAGAAAAGACTATCTTAAATGAATTATTCATAATTGAAAGTCTTTTTTTTATTGGAATTTTTATCATAATTGCCACTAATTTTTGGATTAATAAATATTTAGGGTTATACACAATAGCCTTATTTTTTATAAGTTTAAGCATATTTCTATTTCTATTTAGAAAGCGAGGTGATAAAAAGTGATATTTGATCGTTTAGAAAAAAGAGAAGAAGTATCGGTCAATGATTGGAAGGAAAACTTTAGTTTTGAAAAAGGCTTTGATATTACCCCATATGGTGAAATGAAGGAATCGACCTATTTTAGTTGCGTAAAGATAATATCTGAATCAATAGCTAAATGTAGCCTACAACTCAAAAAAACAACCGATAAAGGGGTATTTATAGAAAAAAAACATTATTTATTTGATAAATTAAGACTCAGACCAAACCCTTATATGTCTGCTATTGATTGTTACAAGGCTTTTGTAGGAATAGCAAAACATTATGGAATGGCAGGTCTATATATCAACAGACTTACAAATGGAAGCATTGAAGGTTTGTATCCAGTAAAGATTAGTCAAGTTACCATAGATGATATTGGGTTTTTAGGGAATGAGAGAGCAACTAGTATTTTATATACTTATACCCTTGCAGGTACCAATATTCAAAATGATTGTTTTGACCGTGATTTGATTATATTAAGAGATTTTACCCTTGATGGAATACAAGCTAAGGCAATTAGGTCTATAACTCGTGAGAGTCTAGATAGTAGCCTTAAATCACAAAATTATTTGAATAAATTATTTAGTAATGGACTTACAAATAAAATTGCAGTTCAAGTAACATCTCAAGTTAAAGATGAAAAAGAACTTAAAAAAATTCAAAGTAAATTTGATCGTATTTACTCAAGTAATGGAAAAATATTTACTGTTCCTGCTGGATATCAAGTTCAGCCTCTTAATCTAACCCTAGCAGATGCTCAGTTTGCAGAACTGAGAAAGTTATCTAAGGAAGAGATCGCAATGACTTTTAATGTTCCACTATCAAAATTAGGATGGGTTAAAGAAAATGCAAAGAGTGAGGAGCAAGATAATTTACAATTTTTACAAGATTGTTTACAGGTAATATTCCAAGCTATTGAGCAAGAGATGGATTGGAAGCTCCTAACTAAAAAAGAGAGATCTCAAGGCTATAAAATAAGATTCAATACTAATGTAATGCTTAGGTTATCAGCTAAAAATCAAGCAGATATAATCAACGATTATGTTAAAAATGGTGTTTATGACTTAGATAAAGCTAGAGATATCCTTGGAATTGAAAAACTAGGTGGAGATCCAATTATTACCTTACCTTCTGGACAAGTTTTACTCAGTGATTTACTTGCAGGTAAAACAAGCTATCAAAAGGGGGATAAAAATGACAACATTAGCAATAGCTAAACTACATATGAGAATTGATTATGATGATGAAGATTCATATATTGAAACTTTGATAGAGACAAGTGAAATATATATTGATTCTATGGCTGGTGAAATGTATAAAGAAGATGAAAAAGCAGTTAAACTAGCGGATTTACTTCAGTTAAAACTAATCAACGATATGTTTACCAACAGGGGATCTGAAATTAGTTCAAACCTTAAAACAGATATAATCACAACTAGTATTTTGGATAAATTATCTAATTATAGCTAACATTCCTATTTCGGAAGTTCCGAAATCCAAAATTATTAGATAGTTTGAAAGGAGGTGAAATATGAAAAAAGATGCAAAAAGAGAGATTAGGACAGCCAATCAATATGAAATCAGAGAAGTAAATACAGAGGATAAAAAAAAAGTAGTTATTGAGGGTTATTTTGCAAAATTTAATAATCCCACTGAGCTTTGGAATGGCTTTGTAGAAACTATTGCTCTTGGGGCTTTTGATGACACTATTGCAGATGGACACAATATTTTTATGCTGTATCATCATGACTGGCATAAGCCACTAGCATCAACTAAAACTGGATTGCTAGAG
>NZ_JBATVM010000186.1:0-19465 GCF_049671765.1 Psychrilyobacter sp. | reverse complement strand
TCTACCTTCTGCTTTTCCCCTTTACTATTACATCTATTAACTCTATTTTCTCATCTAAAATAACTAAATCTGCTGTGTATCCACTAGCTATTCTTCCATATCTATCATCTACCTTCACTGCTTTAGCAGGGTATAGTGATGCCATCCTTAGAGCTTCTTCTAAAGATACTCCTACATGTTCTACTAAGTTTCTCACTCCCTGATCCATTGTTAATACAGAACCAGCTAGACTCCCTTCTTCATTTCTCAGTTGTCCATCTTTATGAAAACATCTTTTCCCTTCAAACATAAATTCAGTCATATCAGTTCCAGCAGGAGACGCTGCATCTGTAACAAGATATAGTCTTTCCCCTAGCATTTTTTTAGCTATTCTTACACTGGCATAATGGCAATGAAATCCATCTACTATTATTCCAGCTCTTATATCTTCAGAATTTAGCACGGCTCCAATAACTCCTGGTTCCCTATGGGTAAATGAACTCATAGCATTATATAGGTGAGTTGCCAAAGTTATCCCATATGGTTTCTTCTCCATTACCATCTCATAGGTAGCATTAGTATGTCCAAGAGCCACATTTATTCCCCTATCTACGAGAGTTTTTATATGCTCAGGTTTTGCATTTTCAGGTGCTAGAGTAAAGATAGCTGTCTTTGATTTTGATATTTTTTCTATCATCTCATCTGATAACACCCTTATCAAATCTTCCCTATGAGTTCCCTTTTTATTTTTGGATATATAAGGCCCCTCTATATGAAGTCCCAAAACTCCTAAATTTTCTAGATCTTCAATCTCTTCCATAACTTGAAGAGCTCTTTCTATCTTTTTGTCCTCACAAGTAATTAGAGTAGGAGTATATAGCGTGCATCCATATTTTATATTAGTTTCGTTCATTATTTTAAATGTCTCAACTGATAAATTATCATTCACCAAAACTCCTCCACAACCATTCAACTGTAGATCTATAAATGCTGGTGCTATAAGATTTCCACCTATATCTTTTTTTTCTATATTTGGATATAAAGTATCTAGAACCTCTGATTTTACAACCTCTTTTATTTTTTTACTATCTATAATAATTGCTCTATTAAAAATAGTTTTTTCTCCAGTAAATATTCTCCCATTTACCAATGCATACATAATTTTTATCTCCTTTTTTAAATTTTAATGCTGACTAAATACTTTAAAAGCCTTGACGCAGACCTATACCGACTGGATTACAAACTAAAATTCGACTTTGTTATTTAATCCTAGTCCTAAAAAGTTATCTTTTTAAAGTCATTCTAAGTCAGTGTCCAAGCCTTTCAATTCTTCCTCTTGACATTTAGAAATGATTTTTATTTATATAAATCTGCAATTAATTTCTCTGAGTCTAAGTTTGCACTCTCTATATCTTTAAAATATCTATAAGTTCCTACTTTTAATTCAACTGTAGCCTCTTCGTCCGATACTATAATACCCTTTTCATGCATTTGAAGAGCTGAAATTGTCCACATATGATTGATTCCCTCTTCTACAGCCTGACGTAGTGCACGAGCTTTATGATGTCCATTTACCATGATCAAAACTTCTTTAGCATCTAATATCGTCCCTACTCCCACAGTCAATGATAGCTTCGGCACCTTATTTACATCTCCATCAAAAAATCTTGAATTAGCTATAATAGTATCTGCTGTCAATTCCTTATCTCTCGTTCTAGAAGTAAGTGATGATCCTGGTTCGTTAAATGCAATATGACCATCTGGACCAATTCCACCTAAAAATATATCTACTCCACCTACAGCTTTCATTTTTTCTTCAAACCTTACACATTCAGCCTTATAATCTGAGACCATTCCATCTAATATATTAATATTTTTTTCCTTTATATCTATATGATTAAAAAAGTTCTCATACATAAAGTGATGGTAACTCTGTGGATGTTCCTTATCTAAACCTACATATTCATCCATATTAAATGTAACTATATTTTCAAAACTAATTATCCCATCTTTATTAAATTGAATAAGTCTTTTATACATCCCTAAAGGTGTTGATCCTGTTGGTAATCCCAATACAAATGGTTTTTCTTTTGTTGGTTTTGCTTCTAATATTTTTTTTGCTACATAACACGCTGCCCAGTCTCCGATATTTTTTTCAGTAATTATAACTCTCATAATATTCCCTCCGAATTTATAGTTTTATTTATCAAATTATAGTTTTATTTTCTATCGTTGTCAACATTTTTGAATAAAAAACACAAAAAGTAAAAAAAAATGAATTTTTTTTACAAAAAACTTGATTTTGACATAGTTATACTGTATTATGTTATCAAAGAGTGTTACTTAACAATATATACTGTATTACATTAAATCACATTATATCCTTTTCATTAATATATAATATTTAAAAAATTATTTTAGGAGGAGATTGAGAAATTAATGAGTATCTTAATCTAAGTAACAAATTTTTAATCGTATAAAAAATTTTTAATTAGTTGATTTTAAGGAGGAAAAATATGTTTAAGTATTTACAAAGAATTGGTAAAGCATTAATGGTTCCTGTAGCTGTACTTCCAGCAGCAGCAATCTTAATGGGTATTGGATATTGGATAGACCCTACAGGATGGGGAGCAAACAGTCAGGTAGCTGCACTTTTAATAAAAGCTGGAGCCGCAATTATTGAGAATATGGGAGTATTATTTGCTGTTGGTGTTGCTTTTGGAATGTCTAGAGACCGTCACGGTTCTGCTGCGCTTTCTGGTCTAGTTGGGATGTTAGTTGTTACTACACTATTAAATCCTGGTACAGTCGCTATCCTTCAAGGCATTGATCCTAGTCAAGTTTCGGTTGCTTTTGCAAAAGTTAATAATGGGAACCAATTTATTGGTATATTAGTTGGTGTTATTTCAGCCGCTTTATATAATAAGTTTAGTAGAGTAGAATTGCATAAAGCATTATCTTTCTTCTCTGGAAAAAGATTAGTTCCAATTATTGTTTCTTTAGTTATGATTTTGGTTTCATTCGCTTTATTATATATTTGGCCTATGGTTTTTGGTGGATTAAGTACATTTGGTATTGCCCTTCAAAAAATGGGACCTCTAGGTGCAGGATTATTTGGTTTCTTTAATAGAATTCTTTTAACTATTGGACTTCACCATGCTCTATATCCAGTATTCTGGTTTGATGTTGTTGGTATCAATGATATTCCTAATTTTTTAGGAGGAGCTGCCTCTATCGCAAAAGGTACTGGTATTCCAGGTGTTACAGGTATGTACCAAGCTGGATTTTTCCCTATCATGATGTTTGGACTACCTGGTGCTGCTTTAGCAATGTACCGTTCTGCTAAATTTGAAAATAAAAATAAAGTTGCTTCAATCATGTTAGCTGGAGCTTTATCATCATTTTTTACAGGTATCACTGAACCTTTAGAATTTTCATTTATGTTCGTTGCTCCACCATTATATTTTTTACATGCTATACTTACTGGAATTTCACTTTATATTTCTGCAACAATGCATTGGATGGCAGGATTTGGATTCTCAGCAGGATTTGTTGATTTCTTCTTATCAACTCATAACCCTTTAGCTACAAAATGGTATATGTTAATTGTTCAAGGTATAGCTTTCTTTGCAATATACTATTCACTATTTACATTTGCTATCAAAAAATGGAATTTAAAAACTCCAGGTAGAGAAGATGAAGATGAAGATGAAGGAGAAAATGAGATGTCATCTCCTACAACTCACACAGCTACTGCCGAAGCATTACTTGAGTACCTTGGTGGTGCTGACAACTTAGTCGATATAGACAACTGTGCTACTAGACTTAGATTAGAAGTTAAAGACCAAGGATTAGTTCAAGACGCTAAGATTAAAAAGATTACTTCTGGAATATTAAAACCCGGAAAAACATCTGTTCAGGTTATAGTTGGACCTCACGTAGAATTTGTTTGTGAGGAATTAAAGAAATTAGTTAAATAATACATTTAAATAGGGCTAACCATTTGGTTAGCCCTATTTTTTAACACAGTAAAGAAGAGGAACTAATCATACGATTAATTCCTCTTCTTTATTTAATATATTTTATATTGTTCGTTCATATTTTTAATTCTAGCTAAAGTTCTTGCCTTCCCTATGATAGAGATAACATTGTATAACTCCGCACCCTTTCCTTGACCAGTAATTACTGCTCTAAGAGGCATAAATACTTTACCAGGCCCTGTTTCCATAGCTTCTAAAGTACCATTTAGCATAGCTTTCACCTCTTCTACAGTTAACTCTTCATTTGCGTTTTCCAGTCTCTCTACGAAATATTTTATTGCTTTTATTTCGTCCTCACCTTTTATAGCGTTATGAAGTCTTTGAATTGGTTTTTTCTGCTTATTACTCATCTCTTCAGTTGTTTCAGGTAGCTTGAATTCATCTACATAGTAGATATCAGCTAAAGCTGCTAATTCTTTCATTGTAGTTGCAGTTTCTCTTAATATATCGATTACTCTTTCTAATCTTTTCAGTTCATCTCCAGAAGCGTTTTCAGATACAAATCCTCTTGCTACGAAGAAGCTCTTAGCTAATAAAGTCAACTCTGTTAAATCTTTTTTTCTCATATGTTGATTGTTAACCCATCCTAATTTTTCTAAATCAAAGATTGGCCCACCTAATGAAACTCTTGTAATATCGAAAGTTTCGATAAATTCTTCTAATGTAAAGATCTCTTGGTTATTTCCAATTGAGTACCCCATAAGACCTAAGAAATTGATCATTCCTTCTTTTAAATAACCCTCTTCAATATAGTAATTTAGTGACACAGGATTTTTTCTCTTAGAGATCTTTGTTCTATCTGCATTTCTAAGTAATGGCATATGAACAAATTCAGGCATATCCCATCCAAAAGCTTTATACATTTGAATATGTTTAGGAGTAGAAGCAATCCATTCTTCTGCTCTTATAACGTGAGTTATCCCCATTAAATGGTCATCTACTACGTTAGCTAAATGATAAGTTGGGAATCCGTCACCTTTTAATAAAATTTGATCATCGATCTTATTATTTTCAAATCTAACTTCCCCTCTTAAAATATCCTTTATAACAGTTTCACCGTCATATGGCATCTTAAGTCTAATTACATATTCCTCTCCAGCTTCTAGTTTAGCCTCAACTTCTTCTTTAGATAATGATCTACAATGTCCATCATATCCAGGAGCTTTTTTCATAGCTTTTTGTCTTTCTCTTAATTTATCTAATCTATCTCTTGTACAGAAACAATAATAAGCTTCTCCTTTTTCCACTAATTCTTTAGCGTATTTTCCATATAGATCAAATCTCTCAGATTGTCTATATGGACCAAAATCTCCACCTACATCTGGACCTTCACTCCAACCTAAATCTAACCAGTTTAATGTATCAAATATCTGCTTTTCTGAGTCAGCAGTAGTTCTAGTTTGATCTGTATCCTCTATTCTAAGTAAAAATGAACCTCCATTTTTCTTAGCCATAGCTAAATTAAATAAAGCTATATAAGCTGTTCCCACATGGGGATCTCCTGTTGGAGAAGGTGCTATTCTTGTTCTAATTTCTTTACACATAATCTATATTCCTCCTAAATTTATTTTTTTATCCATCTTAAATATCCAGTTATAAATTCATCTATAGATCCATCCATAACTGCTTTTACATTTCCACTTTCTGTACTGGTTCTATGATCCTTTACCATTGTATATGGCTGGAATACATATGATCTTATTTGATTTCCCCAACTATTATCTGATTGTTCTCCATGAAGTTTTTTTAGTTCATCTTCCCTTTTCTTCATCTCTATTTCTAACATCTTAGATTTCAGCATTTTTAGGGCTGTTTCCCTATTTTGAAGTTGCGATCTACCATTTTGACATTGAACAACTGTTCCAGTAGGCACATGAGTTATTCTTACTGCTGAATCAGTAGTATTTACATGCTGTCCTCCTGCCCCTCCTGCTCTAAATGTATCAGTCTTTAGATCACTAGGAATAATTTCAATGTTAATTGTATCATCGATTTCTGGTGTTACATCTATAGAAGCAAAAGATGTATGTCTTTTTTTAGCAGCATCAAAGGGAGATATTCTCACTAATCTATGAACTCCTTTTTCACCCTTTAAATACCCATAAGCTCTTGATCCACTTACTAAAAGGGTAATAGATTTTATCCCTACCTGGTCTCCTGCCTGATAATCAAGTTCCTCAACCTTATATCCTTTAGAATTAAACCATCTGCTATACATCCTATAGAGCATCTCTGCCCAGTCACAAGATTCTGTTCCTCCTGCACCTGCATGGATCGTAAAGATAGCACCATTTTCATCATATTCGCCATTTAAAAGCAAACTAGTGTCAAAATCTTCTATCTCCTTTATGAGTTTAGAAAATTTAGTTTGAAGCTCCTCTGCAAATTCTTCTTCCCCATCTTCTACAAATTCAATAAGTACATCTAATTCATCTATCGAATCAGATATATAGCTATATTCTCCTACAATCACTTTTAAAGAATTTAAATTTTTAATTATTTTAGAACTTTCTTTCTTGTCATTCCAAAATCCATCTTTTAGAGTTTCTTCTTCTAAATCTTTTATCTCATTATCTTTACCCTTTAAGTCAAAGATGCCCCCTAATTCCGGTTAATTTCTCCTTAACTCCTAGCATTTCTCTTTTTATCTCTAAAATATCCATAATTACCACCTATAATATCTATTTTATTCAACCATAATGGTCTTATCTTTTCATCTTAAAATTCCATGTTTATTTTATTTTTATTCAGAAAATTATAGCATGAAATTCCTTTATTTTCAATGCTATCACCACACCTCAAAATTACGATTTTTAATATAAAATTTTATTTTTGCCAGATTTTTTTAGCCTCATATAGTAACTTATCGACTTCCCCTATTAATCCTTCTATACTCTTCCCTTCTCTATATGCCATTACTCTACCACTTACAGTTAATTTTAACTTATTCTTTTTTCCAATTTTTTAATGCCTTATTAGTCTAATAGAATATAAATTAAATTTTCGATATTATCTCTATAAAAATAATTAAGAATTTTAAAGTAATATTTAAATCATCATTTGTAATATTTACAAATTGAGGTTATAATTAACTATAACAATATATAGGGAGTTGATATCTATCATGACTTTTAATAAATTTATAAAAAACAAAAGAATAGAATTAAATCTAAGTCAAAATAAATTTGCTAAGTCCATCGGAATAACTCAATCTTATTTTAATAATATAGAGAGAGGAGAATTAAAAAATCCACCCAGTGAGGAAGTTTTAGACAAAATATCTATGGGTTTAATATTAAATGAGGAAGAGATTGAATATCTACAATTTTTAGCAGCTTTTGAAAGAACTCCTCAGTTAATTAAGGACGAATTAGATAGAAAAGATAAGGAGATTAGCTACCTTAGAGGAAACTCATCTATGGTTGAAAACAATTCGGTCTCCATCGATGACCAAATACCAGTATTTGAAAGAATTAGTGCAGGGATCGGTGTTTTAGGAGATCAAGAGGTTACAGAATATATTACCCTTCCTGGGATAAGAAATCATGGGAATATTTTTGCGGTCAATGTATGGGGAGATTCTATGGAACCCACTATTAAAGATGGTTCGATAATTATTGCTAAAAAAGAAGTTGAGGTAAGAAATGGAGATATAGGAGCTTTTTTTATAAATGATGAAGCCTTTGTAAAAAGACTAAAAGTTACCGATTCATATGTGGCTCTTATCAGTGACAATCCTAACTATCCACCTATTTTTATAGGCCCTGGAGAAGATCTCAAAGTTGTAGGAAAAGTAATAAAAGTCTTAAGCGATATATAAAAAAAACAATGTGACGTTGCATCCAGATAGGCATAATCTAAGGTTTTATAATCTTTCATAATTTTCTAAAGAATAATAAAAATGGAAGCAGAAATTCTACTCCCATTTTTTTATTTATCCTCTATTCAATATGACCTTACCTTTACCATCATTAAACTTTTGCAATGATAAGAAAAAACCTAGAGATATAAATTCTCTAGGTCTTTGCCTTTCACTTCTTTTTCTTATTCTATTTCATTAAAATAACCATATTTTAGAAGAATAGTTTTTACCTTGCATACATTTTCTTCTTTTATAAGGATATAAAATCCTTCTGCTTTCAAAATATATTCTTTTAATTTACTTTCAGTTGCTAGAATCTTAAAAAATTCTTTATCCTGTTTAACTTTAAAAACCTTTATATCAGATTCATAAGTTAAACAATTTAATTTAGATCTTAATTCATCAAAGAAAGCCTCCCAAACTTGAGGAAGATTTTTATAAAATTTATTTTTAAATTCTTTTATCCTTTCCTCTAACTCTTTTATAGTTAGAAGTCCCCTTAAGAACCTCCCTTTATCCATCCTATACTTATTTTCACCAATTTTGATAGATATTTTTTCTAAAAACATAGACATTATAGGAGCTGATCCAATAATCGTAATCAAAAGAAGATCTTCGTCATAGACTATCTCTGCATCCTCATTTTCCTCTGCAAATACATAATCATTTGTACGCCCTAGGACATATTCTCCTAATTTAGTTAATTCTATATATTTTAACCCATCATATTTCGATAAATAATTATTCTTTAGATACAATCCATTATTACCACTAGGTAGATCATAATAAAGAGTAAATAAACCTAAACTCCCTAGAATAAAAAATATGGATTTTACAAAGGGCTCAATAATATATCTATGGTATTCATCATATTGAGATATTCTAGTCCTTCCATAATTTGACTCATTTATATATACATAATCATACACATCTTTTAACTCGATAATATCTAAAAATTCATCTCTATACACCAAATAATTTATAATATTTGAGATACTGATGGTCTTTCCTGAAGGCAGTTCCATGATTAATTTAACTATTGTCTCAAGTGATCTCGTTAAATTTTCTGTTTTCTTTATATTTTTTACACCCTTTAAATAATTTAAATATTTGGTTGTATATTCATATCCATCGTTTTTTGTAAGTTTTCCACTAAGGAATTCATTTACAACATACTTAAATTTATCTAACTTAAAGTTTTCTGGAATAAGATATTTATCTTTGATCAAATAAAATAGTAATCCCATAGTTTCAGTTTTTAAATAATCTAAATCTTTATTTTCACTATAAAATTCTGAAATATCGCAATATTTTTGCATATCTCTTTTACTCTCTTTAAGAAGTTTTAAACTAGTCGAAAGTTTTATATTTCCTTGGCTATAAAAATTATAGTATAAACTATATTTTTTACATATTTCCTCTTCAGAGTTATGTTTATAAGTATATATTGGACTCTCTATTGGATGAATAAAATAATCCCGTACTTTGTTTGGACAGTGAGGTCTTATTTTTCTGATGATATCATTATCTAAATATAGGTATCCAGGACCTTCTTTAGCTATTTTATTTTTTTTATAATGAAAAAATTTGTATTTATCTTTTAAGTTTTCACTGGTTTCATAAGTGTGTCCCACTTCAAAAAACTCCTCTATCTGCGATTCCTCTAAAATATGTTTTCCACTCCATAAGATACTTCTAAAAATTTCTTGAACTCCCTCTTCTAGACTATTAAATATATCTACAAAAGTTTCTTTTTTATAAAAAGCTTCCTCTAACAAGTCTACAAATATCGATTTATTTGACGTCTCCGATAATAGCGACACCTCAAATATATCAAGATGTAGACCAATATACCCATCCGCTATCCAGTCTATAAAATATTCCTTATATAAACTATAAATTCCATCTTTTGTATAAAAATTTGTAATTGAACCTTTAAATTTATCTCTACTTATTCCCATTTTAGTTACACTCCTAACATATATTCAATATCAGATTCACTTAGACTCTTAACTGCAACAGTATCTGTAGTTATTAGACTATTAAATAATTTATTTTTTTCCATCTGTAAACTAAGCATTTTTTCCTCTATAGTACCTTTTGTAATAAGTTTATAAGCAAATACCGTCCTATCTTGACCCATACGGTAACTCCTATCTACGGCTTGATCTTCGGCTGTTTTATTCCACCATGGATCATAGATAAATATCTTATCAGCAGCAGTCAAATTCAGCCCTACTCCTCCTGTTTTTAATGTCATGATAAATACCTTACATTCCTTATCTGTCTGAAATTTTTCTACTAATTCCTGCCTATTTTTTGTAGCCCCAGTCATAGATATATGATTTATTCCATGATCTTTTAATTCTCTACATATATTTTCTATAGAGTTTATATAATTTGTAAAAACTAGTACTTTGTGACCATTTTTTACTGCTTCTAGAATATTATTTACCAATATTTCTAATTTTGCAGACTTTACTAAGCCATCACTTTTAGATTCTGGACAGCTAGCAATTTGACGTAGTTCATTTAACGCCTGTAGAATGAATATCTGACTTTTTCCTATTCCATGCTCAGTTAATTTTTGATTTATAAGAGTATAGTAGAAATTTCTCCTTTCTTCATATAACTTTCTTTGTGGTTCGTTCATCTCCACATAAAGAGTTTTTTCAATCTTATCCGGCAGATCTTTTAATACTTGCTTTTTTATCCTTCTCAAGATAAATGGATATATTTTTTTCTTTAATTCTTCTATTATTTCCAAATCATTATCTTTTTGAATAGGATTAGCATAATAATTATTGAAATCTTCAATTCCACCAAACATTTGTGGATTTAAAAATCTAAATAGCGAATAAAGTTCTCCTAGATTATTCTCTACCGGTGTCCCACTAAGAGCTAATCTTTTTTCAGAATTTAATAACATCACAGCTTTTGTTATCTGAGATGTTATATTTTTTATATTTTGGGATTCGTCTAAAATTATCATTTCAAATTTTTCCTTAGTCAATAATTTAACATCATTTCTTACTGTCCCATAAGTTGTAAGAATAATATTTTTACTTTTCACTTCATTAAAATCTCTATTATTTCCATAATATACACCTACAGTAAGACCATTACAGAATTTTTTTATTTCATTTTCCCAGTTAAAAACTAAACTTTTAGGCATAATAATGAGAGATGGTTTCTTTAATTTTTTATATAGGTATGTATATGCTAAGATACTTATAGTTTGAATAGTTTTCCCCAATCCCATATCATCCGCTAGACAACCTCCTAATTTATTTTCAGTTATATAATATAGCCATTTATAACCGTATTCTTGGTAATTTCTCAAGGTTGCATCTACCATGGCATCAGGTATATCTAGATTTTCTATCTCATTTAAACCCTCAAATATTTCCCTTCCATAAGTCATCCCATCTCCAGATATTTTTTCTCCAATGAGCTCCTCTATTATAGGCAAGTCAAAGAAAGATATCTTAATGTCTTTAGGCGATTTACTGTTTTTGAATAATCTTTCCAATTTTTCTATGTATTTTTTATTAATAAGTGCATTAGTCCCATCACTTAAAACAATATATGAATCTTTTTTATATTTTGAAATTATATCTAGGATAGAGAACTTTTCACCTTCTATCTCTAGGTGTGCGTCACCTTCTAAAAAATCAATTGAATGTGATAATTTAGCTATCAATTTTGGTTGAACAGTTTTTATCTTATATGTTTTTAATTTTTCAGTCCCTATAAATTTATATTTAGATACTAAATTGAGCAGTTCCTTACTTATAAATTCTTTGGCTAATTTTTCATGTAGAATTATCAAATTTTCCTCTACATAATAGCTTTCCTTCAATTTTAATTTTCTTTGATATTTCACCAATATCTTTATCACATCTTCCATACTTTCAGACATAGTAGATATATCTATATCACAAATCGAGATCACTTTTTCCAATGAATTTAATAATACCACTGTTTTAATGTCATCTGTTTTCAACATATTATAGGTCATAGTAGATATTTCAAAACCAAATTTAAGATATAAACTTCTATCCTTAGAAATTTTTTCTATTATAATTCTAGGTACAAATGATTTTTTATTTAATTTTTCTACTCTGTAATCTTCATATTCTAAATTCAAATTATCAAAATAAGAATTAGTTATAGTCAAAAATCTTTCCATCTCTTTTAATTCTATCTGTGTATTTAATTCCAATGCACTTAGATAATTTTCTCCCATATCTTCAATATGATAAATCTTGTGTTTTCTTATAACATAGTTTTCAGTTAAAAATTCAAAGATTTCATACTTTCCATCTAATACTAATTTAACATCTATTTTTCCCTTAGATTTTTCTAGTTTTAGGGTTATATTTCTTTTTTTCTCCCTTATACTGACACTCTTAAAATCATCTGTAACAAAATATTTACTCTTTCTTAATAGCTCAAATAGATGTGGATTTTCTTCTAAATAAATTAGATTGTCTTCATTCTCCCACGATATATTAAAATAGTTATACTCATTTATAAGTTCTAAATTAGAAATTATTTCTAAAGTATTTTTATCCGCTTGGATAGGTGTCATCGGAAGACTTATTTCATTTCCTTTTTTATCTACCACCTCTATGTAAGATTTTTTTTCAAAAAATCTCAATTTAAAATAAACTTCTACACGTTCTTCACTTTTACTAATAAATTTATTGTACATCACTCTCTCCACTTCTAAAAATTTCTAGTTTAAATATCCATTAAAGACTATTATATCAAAAAATCTAGGCTTTTTCAATCTTTAGATAACTGCAGTCCTAAATTTAAAATTTATAAGAGGATTTTGTTGATTTAAAAGCTATATTAAAACTACATTAAAGAAGTATAATTTATAATTTTATATTCTTAACAGTAATATTTATTTATCAAATTCCTTTATAATTTTATTTTTTTACTTTTTATTATGCCATTTAGCAAGATAAAACTTTTCTCTATAAGATTCATTTTTTCAACAAAAACTTACACATTATATTATGATATATGATAAAATATAGCTTGATAACTTTACCTTTAACCTAGCAGAATATAAGGAGAACACAATGAGAAAAATAAATTTAATCCTACTTTTTTTTATCCTAACTACCATAGGATTTTCTAACCAAATTTTGTTGAAAAACCTGAGATTTAACGGTAACCCTCCACAAATGGTTATCGATGTAGAAGGAAATGTTAAGCCTAAGTATAATATTAGTTATGACGAACATAATAGATACCTCTTTATTGAATTTTTAAATACGAGAGCTTCCTCAAATTTAAAAGATAGAACAATGAATGGGAGTTATGTCAAAAATATTAAAATAAGGAAATATAGTAATTCTACTGGTGTTTTTATATTTTTTAAAAATAATATAAATTATAGTGCTCATTATTGGTCTAACCCCACAAGATATGTCTTGAATTTTGATAAAAATAAAGCTAAGAAAGAATATACTATCATAGTCGATGCAGGTCATGGAGGAAAAGACCCTGGGTCTACTGGTTTTAATAGATATCATGAAAAAGATCTTGCACTAAAAATCACCAAATATCTTAAAACTAGTCTTCAAAAAGATTTTAATGTAATTATGACTAGAAATAATGATTCTTTTGTCAGTTTATCTGGCCGACCAAATATAGGAAATAAAGCCAAGGCTGATTTCTTTGTAAGTGTCCATTTAAACGCTAACAAAAGTTCACAAGCCAGTGGAGCAGATATATTTTATTTTTCTAGAACAGAATCTAATTATGCTAAAAAAGTAGCTGCCTTTGAAAATAGTGTCGGAAATAAATTCGGAGAAAATGCCGATGACATAACTCTCATTATGGGACAGTTATTTTATAAAAAAAATAAAGAAGTTTCTGCTAAAATAGCACAAAATCTAGTGAATTCTTATTCTAAAAGATTAAGAATGAGAAATAGAGGAGCTCATGGAGCAAACTTTGCAGTCCTTAGAGGATTTGATGGACCTGGAATATTAGTAGAGGCTGGATTTATTACAAATAGCTCAGACATCAGTAAACTAAAGCAGAGTAAATATCAAAAATTAGCTGCTGATGAAATTGCCAAAGCTATAAAACAACATTTTTATTAAAATATTAAGGAGATCAAGTATGAAAGATAAAAAAAGATTATTTATATTAGGAACATCAATTACCCTCCTTTTGGTGAGTAGTATTTTTTTCTATAAATATGTCACTCTGGGAGATCAGATCCCAATAAAAAAAATTACTACCCATAAAAATATAAAGACACTTATAGATATTAAGGTTGTAAAAATCTACACTCCCAATGATTCATTGGACAGCTTAGTTTCATCGGATATTGAGATTACCAAGGAGAGTTTTGCTGAGGAAATAAAGACTATCTTCAACACAATCCATGAACAAAGTAATTATCAGATAAAAGATGAAAATGGGAATTATTATCCATTTATGGATCCCAATATACATCTATTAAATTCCTACCTTGTAGGAGATAAATTGTATCTTAATCTTACACCTAATATTACTAATAATATAAAAACTAAGGAACAAGAACTTCTAATCATATATTCTTTGGTCAATACCTATACAAGTTTAGAGGGAATAAATAGAGTAAAAATTCTTATTGACAATGTAGAAGTTAAAAAATTAAAATGGTATAATCTCAGAAATTTTTACACTCAAAATTTAGATATCTAAAAAAAAAATTTGATGTTTTATCCAAAAAAAGTATAATAATTTTAAGACCATTAAAAAGTATAATGGAGGTTCTTATGTTAAATAAATTATATAGCCATGTTGAGAAAGCACTTCCTCCTAAAAGATATCAGCATACCTTAGGAGTCATAAAAGTAGCCGTTTCTTTAGCAAAACAATATGGTATCAACGAACACCGAGCTGAAATTGCAGCTCTTTTACACGACGTTTCAAAATGTATGAGTCTAGAGGAGCTACGTTCATATATAGATTGTGATGAAACTTTAAAATATTACGGAAATATGGGAGAACTTCTCCATGGTTTTGCAGGAAGTGTCTATGCAAAACAAGAACTAGGAATCTATGATGAAGATATCCTAAGTGCCATCAAATACCACACTATTGGCAGAAGAGGTATGACAACTTTGGAAAAAATAATTTATATATCCGATGCCATAGAACCTAATAGAAATTATCCTAACGTTAATTTCATTAGGGAAAAAGCAAAAACATGTATCAACGACGCTATCCTATTTGAAGTGGATAGAAAATTAAAGTATCTTCTAAAAATAGACGCTACTATCCATCCAAACACTGTGGATATGAGAAACTGTATTTTAGGAGAATTGAAAAATAAAGGGAGTAAAAGTTATGAATAAAAACGACGAACAAAAAGTTTTAGACCTTTTCAAAAAAGGAAAAGGAAAAACTTTAAGTGAGATCACATCTTATATGGATTGGTCTTCTAAATTAAAAAAACAAAATAGAGATTTTTTAGATAAATTAGTTGAATCTGGAGACCTTATGTTAAGTAAAAGGGGAAAGTATAACACTCCTGAAAACTTAGGTTATATTACAGGAAATCTTGATGTAGTAAAAGATAGATTCGCATTTGTTGATACAGAAGATTTTGGTGTATTTATCCCTAAATCCAAATTTAATGGTGCATTTAACGGGGATTTAGTTATGGTACAAATTTCTAATGAAACTACTGGTGCTAAAAAAGATGGAGAAGTAATAAAGATCTTAAAGAGAGAAAAAAATACCATCATAGGTATCTACCAAGCCAATGAAAGGTTTGGATTTGTAGTTCCTACCCATTCCTTTGGAAACGATATATTTGTTCCCAAAAGATTTAATGGAGGAGCTCATAATGGTGAACTGGTAGTATGTGAAATCACTTCTTGGGGAGAGAAAGATAAAAAACCTGAAGGTAAAGTTATGGAAAGAATTGGAGATCCCTATGATACCAATAATATGATTGAAGCTCTTATAATTAGAGAAGGGCTGTCTATGGACTTTTCTCCTAAATTAATTAAAAAGGCCAAAGAATTAAGTGATCATCTTTCAGAAGAAGAAATTGCAAAAAGACACGATCTTAGAGACCTTCCAATCATCACAATCGATGGTGATGATGCCAAAGATCTAGATGACGCTGTCTATGTAGAAAAATTAGACAATGGAAATTTTAAACTTATTGTCTGTATTGCCGATGTTTCTTACTACGTTCCATTTGGAAGCGCTTTAGACATAGAAGCTCGTAAAAGAGGTAACTCAGTGTACCTAGTAGACAGAGTTATCCCAATGTTCCCTAGAGAGATATCTAATGGACTATGTTCATTGAATCCCCATGAAAATAAATTTGTATTTACATGTGAGATGGAGATAGATAACAAGGGTCAAGTAGTAAGTCACGAAACTTATAAAGCTGTAATATCTACTGCTCATAGGATGACTTATGGAGGAGTCAACAAGATCTTAGCAGGAGATAAAGCTTATACAGAAGAATATAAAGATATAAATAAGATGGTCTTTGAGATGTTAGAACTTTCTCATATCCTTAGAGAATTAAAGTATTCTAGAGGAAGCATTGATTTTGATATCCCAGAAGTTAGAGCTGTCTTAGGAGAAGATAAAAAAGTAGAATACCTTAAAGTAATTGAAAGAGGGGAATCAGAAAGAATTATAGAAGATTTTATGATTGCAGCCAATGAAACTGTTGCTGAAAAAATATTTTGGATGGAACTACCATTCCTATACAGAACCCATGAAAAGCCTGATCCAGATAGAATCTCTGCACTTAATGATTCTATTAAAAAGTTTGGATATAACATTCATTCTCATGAGGATTTACATCCTGGAAAGTTCCAAAAAATAATAGAACAATCTAAAGAAGATGGAAATAGCCAAATCATCCATAAACTTATTTTGATGAGTTTAAAACAAGCTAGGTATACAGTAGATAATATCGGACATTTCGGTTTATCTTCAAATTACTATACTCATTTCACTTCTCCAATTAGAAGATATGCTGACCTTATGGTTCATAGAGTTATTACTGAAACTCTAACAGGTTATCCAAGTAAAAAAACTATAAAAATGTTTAAGGATGAGATGTCTGCCATTGGATCACATATCTCAAAAACAGAGAGAACAGCTATGAAATTAGAAACTGAAAGTGTAAAAATAAAAATTGTAGAATATATGTTAGATAAAATAGGAGAAGAATATAAGAGTCGAATTATTGGTTTTAATAAGACTAAGATATTTTTTGAAACAGAGGAACATGTAGAATGTTTCTTTGACGGTGTTAATTCTCCTAATTACTTCGTCTTTGACGAAATCAACTATACTATGACAAATGAAGATACAGGAGAGATCTTTAAGTTAGGTGACAGTGTAGAAGTATCTATCGTTCGAGCTGATCTAAGTGAATTAGAGGTAGAAGTAGTTCCAGTGCAATACTTAGACCAATATAGAGGACCGAGACAATTTAGAAAAAAATATTAATTTAGAAAAATATAAAGAGGTTAGGGAACAATAATTCCTAACCTCTTTTTTTAATATTTATTCCCCAAATAAGTTACCTTTTAATAATTCATTAGCCTCTCTTGTCAAAGGAATAAGGTCATTTCTATCTAAATAATTAATATCAAATTTCCTGTTAAGTGCTGCAAAATGCTTCAAACCAAAAGCAATTTTATTTAAATAAGAAAATACACCAATAGCTCCTGGGGGAAAATTGTTTGCGTCTTTACCATAAATAGCACGCAGATCAGCTAAATCACCATAAATTTCTTCTATGGTGCTACCATATTGTTTTAGATGATTAGGTATATTCCCCTCTTTAATCATTTTCCCAACTTTTTTAGCACTCATTGCTGCTGCCATTGTAGCACGGCAAATTCCAATAGCTGTAACATCCCCATTTCCATAAGATAAAGCTTTAAATACCTGGTCTTCTGAAGCAAAACCTCCAGTCATAGTAATAGCTGGAATCCAAATATCTTCTTTTTTTAATTTTTTAATGATTTTAGAAATCACATTTTGCATTATTACAGTGGGAAGTCCCCATTCATTCATCATTTTACATGGACTGTATCCACTCCCACCTCCAGCTCCATCAAAAGTAATCATATCAACTGAAGCTTTACTCGCTAAACGAATTACCCTTTCTAAATCTATTGAATCATATCCAGCCATTTTAAAATAAACATTCTTTAAACCTAGATCTCTAAGTTCTTCTATACGAAAAATTAAGTACTCCTCATTCCACAAGGGTAACCTACTATAGATATAAAAATTAGGACAAACTCCCTCTTCATAAGCTTTTACAATTTTAGAGTCAGTTGGATTTGGATATACAATATTTCCTGATTCATGATTTTTCAATGCTTCATCAATATTTTTTAATCTTTTCACTGGTTGAGTCCCTTTTGCTGATTGCCCAAATTTAAATTCTATCCCTTCTACATTTTCATTTTTTATTGCATATTCAGGAACACCCAATAAATCATCTTCTACATTACATTGCAGTATAATTTGACCATAACCACGGTCATATTTTCTAAAAGTATCTAACATATTTTTTAGAGCAGGAAATTCTACAACCTTCCCATCTTTAATTTTTAATTTCGGATCCTTATTTCTTGCATCTTCTCCAATGACACAGCAGATACCAGCCATAGCTGCTCCTGCAAAATAATCTTCCCAATTTAATTTAATAAGTGCTGGTAAAATTACTGGCATCTTCATTTTAACAGTGTTAAATTTACCAAATTTTCTATCTAGGTTCACACTAAAAATATTTGCTTCTTCGTAAGTTGGATTAGTACCAACAGCACCAAAAACACGACCATTGATATTAAAATGAGAATAGTCAATGGGGTAATCTTTTTCAGAAGCAACTTGATTTGTACCTGTGGTTGTAGGATATACAGTTTGTGCTCCAAGAACCGCTGCTAACCCGAGTTCACAGGTTCCTATACAATCTTCCGTACAAAGCGAGCACATTCCTGACTGGGGTGAAAGTTTATCACTCCTATTTTTGGTATTATTAAAAGCTGATGATAAACTAGGTGAATAAGTCATAATATTCCTCCTTATTATGTATATAAATTTCTAAAATATAATATATTTATTATAACAAAAAAACCTTCTATAACACTAATTAATAATTAAAAAATAATCAAAATAAACTAAATATTAAAAAAATATATTTGAAAAGTCAAATATAATAATGTTAAAATAAAAATATTGAGCAGTTCTATTATTTAAAAAAGGCTTTTAGAATAAATATTCTAAAAGCCTTTTTTATTTTAATAATTAAGGTTTCGATGAAAATAAAAAGTTATTATACTTTCCAAAGTTTCATAAAAATCTTCTTTATCCCATTATTTTGTCCATTAATTCGTCTGAAATATCAAAGTTAGCATAAACATCGTTTACATCTTCATTATCTTCTAATGCTTCAAATAATTTCATAACTTTTTCAGCCATTTCTTCATTTTCTACCTCTACCATATTCTCAGGAATCATTACTATCTCTGCTTCTTCATACTTATATCCAGCTTTTGTTAAAGCTCCTACT
>NZ_JBATVM010000185.1:0-2317 GCF_049671765.1 Psychrilyobacter sp. | reverse complement strand
ATTATTCATATAAATTCCTTAAATAGTGGATATATTTTAGCATCTAAGCCTAACCTTTCTAAAATAGCCAATATTAAAAATGGTAAAATAAGTGCAGCAGAGTATCGAAATCTATTAAAGAAAAAGGATTGATTTTTATGTTTAAAAACTTGAAAAATTCATCTATGGTTTCTTATTTAAATTCTTTAGAAACTATAGCATCAACAATTCATAAGGAGAAAAATACTGAAAAAGTTGTATTTTTTATCCTCTTAAATTTAATTGAAAAATTAAATCTAGGTTATTCTGAAGGATACTTTTTTAAATATGACAGATGGAACAGAAATTTAAAACATCTTAACTCATATTTTGATCTGAAAAAATTAAAAAAAGATGAAGTGGAGTTTATCTCAACTAATCTTGAAAAGGAGATCAATTTTTACGGTACTCCCATAGAAAAAATGTTGAAAAGTATCGGGATACAAACAAATCTAACTAGACTAGATTCCCATGAAAATTATGGACTACTGAATAGATTTAAGAGCTTTACTATTATTCCTATAAATTATGAAAATACATACTATGGATGTTTTGTTTTAGATAGACAAAATAAGAAATCCTATGAACTTAATGTTCAAGAAATGCATATTTTAGAGCTATTTAAATATAATTTTTCACTCTATATGCATTCTAGAGAATTAGAAGATTTTGAAGCTGAAGATATTAGGTTGAAAACTGTAGGTTCATTTGCAAATTCTATCATTCATGAGCTTAGAACTCCTATTTCATCTATTGTTGGGTTTGCATCCCTAGCTAAAAAGAAACTAAACGATCCAAAAAAAATTGAACTTTATTTAGATTATATTCTCAAAGAATCTGAAAAAGTTATCAAACTTTGTGAGGATATTGGTGAATATTCCAGTGAAGATGAAAATATTAAAAATAAATCAACTACTTTTTACCTTTCCTATCTTATTAGGGAAGTACTTCAAAAACTAAACGTTCATTTAAAAAAATCTAAAATCAAAACTTATATGATTATAGAAAATGATATTGAAATTACATTTAACAGAGAAAAAGTCGTTACAGCCTTTTACCACCTGTTTAAAAATTCCATTGAAAATTGTGATTATAATAAAAATGAACGTTTTATCACTATCAACCTTTCATCAAACCAAAAAAATAAAATAACTATAAAAGATAATGGAATTGGTATACAAAAATATAGGATAGAAGAGGTTACCATTCCTTTTTATTCCTCTAAAATTTATGGAACGGGTTTAGGACTTACTATAGCCAAAGAAGTCTTTACTAAATTAGGATTTAAATTTTCCATAAAATCAGATTATTCAAAATGGACAAAAATAATATTAAAAGAGGAGTAATTTTATGAATATAGTTTTAATGGAACCAGAAATACCATACAACACAGGAAATATAGGTAGAAGTTGTGTCCTTACAAATACCGCATTACACCTTATCAAGCCTCTTGGATTTTCATTGGATGAAAAACAAGTTAAAAGAGCTGGATTAGATTACTGGAAACATATAGACCTACATGAATGGGATAGTTTAGATGAATTGATTGCAGCTTATCCTGAGTCTAAGTTTTATTTTGCTACAACTAAAACTACTCAAAGATATTCAGATGTTACATATAAAGAAAACGACTTTATCGTCTTCGGTCCTGAATCTAGAGGAGTTCCAGTTGAAATCTTGGAAAAAAACAAAGAAACTTGTATTACTATTCCCATGATTAAAATGGGAAGATCGCTAAATCTTTCAAATTCAGCAGCTATTGTTCTATACGAATCTTTAAGGCAGACTGATTTTAACTTCGGAGAATAATATGAAACGAATCTATATCTATATATTAATTTTTCTTATATTTATAGGGATAATAGGAGTGATTTCTTTTTTTCCCTTAGATTATTATGGAGAAATAAATAAAATATCTAAAAAATATAAGGTAGAGAGAGAGACCATCTATTCAATAATTAAAATTGAGAGTGACTTCAGAGAAGGTGTAGTTTCCCATAAGGGAGCTGTTGGTCTTATGCAAATCATGCCTCCCACTGGAGAATGGATGGCCAAATCTCATGATCTTCCTTATTCTGAAAAAATGTTATTAGATCCTGTGTATAACATTAAAATTGGTACCCTTTACCTTCATTACCTTATGAATAGGTATGACGGTGATATTGAAAAAGTTTTAGTAGCTTATAACGCAGGTCCTTCTAGATTAAAAGATGGGTCTTGGAAGACATTCAAAGAAACAAAAAACTACCTTATTAAATATAAAATATCGAATTTTTTTTATAGAGCAAGGTTACTTTTT
>NZ_JBATVM010000184.1:0-3251 GCF_049671765.1 Psychrilyobacter sp. | reverse complement strand
GGGGACGTAGAAGACCTGCATTAAGTTCAACTGAAAAATCCGAAGAAATAATGTCAACAATTAAAAATATTGGAGATAATTTTGATATAAGAATCCATGGAGAACACCGTTGGAGTTCTGCTGATATCTCAAATGTTGAAAGTGGGAAATATGTAGTTGATGGTTTTGGTCCAAGTGGAAAAAAAGAATATGTTGGAAATGAATATATATTAAAGCATAATCTTTTAGAAAAATCCCTTTTATTGGCTACAACTTTAACAGAATTGGAAAAAAATTAATAGAATTTTAAATTAATTTCTCATGGTATCTCAGTACACTGGTTTTGTTAAATATATAATACTTATTTAACTTATGCAAAGATCTTTAATTATAGGAGGCTTAAACCTCCTATTTTTAATTCTTTTAAAAATTAGACGTTACCCTAGAACTTTTTTTCATACTAATAAAACTTACTACAAATATGAGTAAACTGATCATTCCTAAAGTATGTAATATTTTCTCTATGGAACCTTCACTAAAACCATTTGTTCCAATGATACATCCAGTTAAAAAATTACTATATAAACCTCTCTTTTTTTTCCCAATTTTATTTAATAAATAAAGTATATACGTTCCTAAACCAATCATTAAAAATGTGACAATATCATGGCTTTTAGGAATAATCCCAAATTTCACCCCATTATATATTGCAAAAACTTTTAATAAAATCAGTAATAGTAAAGAACACCATAATATTACCTTTTTCTTTTTCATAATTATTCCCCCTTTTTCTTTAAGTAAATACTATTAATCATCTTAGCTAATTATATTAGGTTTACACAATAGCTTTTTCCACTATAACTTGATTATTAATTTACTCTAAATCTTTATTAAAGTCAAATTTGTTTCAATTAATTAAATAAATAAGAGGAAAATAATATTAAGACATAAGTTCAAATATGGTAAAATACAATAAAAAATTAATTGGTAATGAGGAGAAAAAAATGAAAAATTCTGAATTTTTACAAAACAAAAAGTGTAAATATTTCCCATGTCATAAGATAAATGACATAAATAAATTTAATTGTTTATTTTGTTATTGCCCATTGTACATGCTAAAAGAGGAGTGTGGAGGAAATTTTAAATACACATCTCGTGGTATAAAAAGTTGCGTTAATTGTATAATTCCCCATATAAAAGATACAGGATATAAGTTTATTCTGAACAAGATATCAATTATAAGAGACCGTACTCATAAAAAATAAATTTATTTTGTTTTGCTTTTTAAACATTCATAGTGTATAATTTCGTATATTAAATTTCAATTTCTAATCAAATCATGAAATTTTAATACAAACACAAAAACAATAGGGGATGAAAAAATGAAAAATCTTAAAAGAAAAATCTTAGTTACCGCAGTTTTATCTTTATCTTTAATGGCATGTACTCCAGCTCAAAATAAATCAGATGCAGTATCTAAAAACAAAATAGTACAAGTAGTTAATTTTGATAATCAAAGACAAATAGATGAATTAGTTCAAACAGGTATTTATTATTATTGGAATGGAGGAGATTTAAAGAAGGTAGAAAAAGAATTCTTTAAAGGTATCACTCTTAAAGGAAAATATGATGTTGTTGAAAATTCTTTTAGAGAGGCAAGTAACTTAGATCCTTATAGATTAGATCTAAGATTCTCTATAGCATCTACTCAAGTTATCCAAGGAAAAATAATAGAAGCTTTAGAAACATATAAAGGAATTTTAAGTATTGAACCAAATAATTTTGATGCAAATATATTATTCGCAGCTTATTCTAGAATAAACGGTGATACTTTATCTTATAACAACACTTTAAAATTCTTAAGCACTATTGAACCTGAAAAAACTGCAAAATATGTAGCTAGTTTTGAAAGAACAGAGAACTTTTTAAAAATAAATATAAAAACAGAAGCATACAAGGTAGAAGCTCCTAATCATACAATAGTTACTTTAGGATATGCTCTGGCAAATGATGGTACTATGAGACCTACTTTAATAAAAAGATTAGATCAAACATTGGCTATGGCTAAATTAAATCCTAACTCTACTATAATTGTAAGTGGAGGAGTTCCTAAACAAGGAGTTACAGAAGGACATTTAATGAAGGAATGGTTAATTAAAAATGGAATAGATGCATCTAGAATATTTATAGATGATAAGGCTAAAGATACAGTTGGAAATGCAGTACATTCCACTGAGATAATGAAAAAATTAAATACTAAAAACGTAACATTAATTTCTAGTGCTAGTCATATTAGAAGAGGATTATCAGTATATAAAGAAGTTTCTGTAAGAGAAAATCTCGATATTAATTTTGATAATTTAGTATATTTAGATTATGATTCTGTAGAAGAAGCAATGAAAGTATCAGCTAAAGAATATATGGTAGTTTATAGAGATACATTAAGAGGTTCTGGATTATGGAATTACCCTGGAATCCAAAGATAGAATAAGATATTTGAAACATCACGAATTTTTTCGTGATGTTTTTTATTGTTTAAGAAATTAGATTTTGAAAATTTGTGTAATTCGTGACAAAAGACAGGTTTTGAAAATCATATATAACTCTAGATAAATAATATTCTATTGACAAAATCATAATAAATTACTATAGTTATTATGTGCATATGCACAAAATGTAGGAAATCATTAAAAATATTATCGTAAAAAGTTTATACGGAGATGATCAACAGATGGAAAGAAAAGTATTATTCACTTCGGAGTATGTATCACCAGGACATCCAGATAAAATATCAGATAAAATATCAGATGCAATATTAGATGTTTGTTTAAAGGGTGATCCTAATTCTAGAGTAGCCTGCGAAGTTTTCTGTACAACTGGACAAGTTGTAGTTGGGGGAGAGATTACAACTAGTACTTATGTAGATGTTCAGAAAATTGTAAGAGATAAAATAGATGAAATCGGATATAAACAAGGAATGGGATTTGATTCTAATTGTGGAGTGGTAAACTTAATTTATTCTCAATCACCTGATATTGCCTTGGGTGTAGACAAAGGAGGAGCAGGAGATCAAGGAATAATGTTTGGAGGAGCTGTTAAAGAAACTCCAGAACTTATGCCCCTAGCATTAGTTCTCTCTAGAGAAATTATAAAAAAATTAACTAATATGACCAGATCAGAAGAAATAATTTGGGCAAGACCTGATGCTAAATCCCAGGTAACCTTGGCCTATGATGAATATGGAAACGTAGACTATGTAGACACAGTAGTCG
>NZ_JBATVM010000183.1:0-7640 GCF_049671765.1 Psychrilyobacter sp. | reverse complement strand
CTCTTATTGTTAATGAGACCTGTAGTATCATTAACAGCTATAGATCCATTAAGTGCACTCATTCCATAATTTCCATCATTAGAAATGTTTCCTCTATTATTAATAGAAGAGCCAATTCCATCAGCAGACATTCCATAATCACTCTTATTTTTTATATGACCTGTAGTCTCATTAATAGCTACAGATCCATTAAGTGCACTCATTCCATAATTTCCATCATTAGAAACGTCTCCTCTATTATTAATAGAAGACCCAATTCCACTAGCAGACATTCCATAATCACCTTTATTTTTTATATGACCTGTAGTATCATTAATGGCTACAGATCCATTAAATGCAGACATTCCATAATTTCCATCATTAGAAATGTTTCCTTTATTATTAATAGAAGACCCAATTCCATCAGCAGACATTCCATAATCACCCTTATTTTTTATATGACCTGTAGTCTCATTAATGGCGTTTGCTCCTTCCGTTGCTAACATTCCTGTAGTACCTTTATTTTGGATAAAACCCTTATTAATTGCCTTAGCTCCTTCCGTTGCGAACATTCCTGTAGTACCTCTATTCTGGATAAAACCCTCATTAATTGCTTTAGCTCCACTAATAGCAACCATTCCATAATTGTTAAATGTTATAATAACGCCTGTATTTGAATTTAATGCTATACTATTTAAATTATGTGAATACATCCCTACAAAACTTGTATTCTGAATAATTCCTTTATTTATTACTTTTGCACCTTGTCTGCTTTGCATTCCTTGTATACCTTTATTATTAATAGCTCCTGTTGTTTCATTAATCCCTATAGAGCCACTCCCACTCGCTACTACTCCTCCTGTTCCAATTATCTGAATGGCCGCATAATTAGTGACACTACCACCTTGAATAGCCTCCATACCACTATCTCCTGTGTAAAGTATAGTCCCCTCATTTTTAAAATTTTCTCCTGCAACTGCTAAAACCTGATGGGTTCTAATTACGTGAGCGGGATTATCACCTGCAAATAAATTGTTATTTATTATTAATAATAAATAACAAAAAAGAAATGTTTTTCTCCAATTGGATCCTAATATAGCCATATCATCATTATTTTTCATAAGTATTTCCCCCTTCATAACACATCGAATAATCCTTTGTTGTATATATAGATATATACAGATACTATCTCAATTCCTGCATAAAAAAATTAAATATCAAATAAAAAAACTAGTTGAAGAGTTAAAAAATTGGGCTCTTTTCTATTTCAATAGGAAGTAAGAATATTCTTACTATAATTACAGAATTCCTTGAAAAAACAACGGAAATGGAATATAATTATAAGAGATAATAAATTAAAAGGGGTAAGTATATGGAAAAGATAATGGGTAAGGCTATTTTTGAAGGTATAGTAATAGGGGAACCATATCTAAGAGGGAAAAAACAGACAGCATTAGAGGAGTATAAGATAGAACCTCATATGCTAGAAAATGAGATAAAAAGATTTGAGGTGGCAATAAGAGACGCTAAACAAGAACTCAAATTTTTAAAATCATCGCTAAAAGGAAAGGTGAAAAGCAATGATTTAAAGATCCTAAATGTACATCTTATGATATTAGATGACCCAGTATTATTATCAGAAATTGGTAAAAGGTTAAAAAAAGAATTAGTTAACATCGAAAAAGTTGTAGCTGACGTAGTAGAATTTTATGTGGATATGTTTAAAGAAATGAAAGATCCTGTCTATAGACAAAGAGCAGTTGATATTCAAGATGTTGGAGAAAAGATAATAGGACAATTGATGGTAGAAGACTGTGAATTGCATGAATTGGATAATAAAATTTTAATAACTAAGGAGATCCTTCCTTCAGAATTATTTAAGATGCACCACGATAAGATCAACTTATTGGGGATAGTCACTGAATATAGTGGAGCAACTTCCCATGTAGCTATTCTAGCTAAGACCTTTGGGATCCCAACCCTTATGGGTGTAAAAAATGTATCCCGAATGGAATGGGAAAATGAGATAATACTAGATACTAGAAAAGGTGATCCATGTGTAATTAAAGATCCTACAGACGAGCAAATTATAGAATATCAAAAAGAAAAAGGAAAGTTACAAGCTATAAGAGAAGAAAATAAAAAATTAAAGGGATTACCGGCTATAACTAAAGACGGTGTAAAGATAATTTTGAATGCCAACATTGGTGGAATAACAGATCTTTTGTCACTAAATGATAGTATGGCAGATGGTGTAGGACTTCTTAGAACAGAATTTTTATATATGGAAAGTAAGTTTTTTCCTACAGAACAGCAACAGATAGATCTATATGAAAGAGCCTATAAAAAGATAGAAAAACTACAAGGAGAAAAAGAACTTATTATAAGAACTCTCGATATAGGAGCAGATAAACAATTACCTTATTATGAGATGCCTTTTGAAGGAAATCCATTTTTAGGGTTTAGAGGAATACGATTCACATTGGCCCATGAAAATATATTTAGAACTCAATTAAGGGCAATCTTGAGAGTAGCAAAGGGTAGAAAAATTAAAGTTATGTTTCCTATGATATCTAATTTACAGGAGATAATTCAAATAAAGAAAATACTGACTTCAGTAAAAAAAGAGTTAGATGAAGAAGGATTAGAATATGCAAGTTATATTGAAACAGGGGTAATGGTAGAAGTACCTTCTACAGCATTTTTGATAGATAAATTTTCAGAATATGTAGATTTTTTTAGTTTAGGAACCAATGACCTTACTCAGTATGTTATGGCAGCAGATAGATTAAGTGCGGATGTTGCTTATCTTAATGATTATTTTGAACCAGCAGTTCTTCGTACTATAAATCATATAGCTGAAGAAGCTATAAAACAAAAGAAAAAAATAAGTGTCTGTGGAGAGATGGCTAACGATCCTATGGCTATAATAGCTCTTATGAGTTTTGGGATAGATAGATTTAGTATGTTATCGACCTATATACCAATGGCAAAAAGAACGATTTTAAGATTGAATAGAAGTGATTTACAAAATGAGTTAAAACCTAAATTACTAAATTGTAATAACGGAAATGAAGTTAAAGAGATACTAAAAGAATATATAGAGGTGATTACAATTGAAAATGATAGACGTAAAAATTAGAAATAAAGCCGGATTACATGCTAGACCATCATCATTATTTGTACAGATAGCTACTGAATATGATTCAGAGATAATGGTTATTTGTGACGATGAGGAGATAAATGGTAAAAGTATCATGGGTCTTATGCTACTAGCTGCAGAGCAAGGAAGAACACTAACTATTACAGCTGATGGTGAAGATGAAGGTGCAGCGCTAGAAGCACTGAAAAAATTAGTAGAGGTAGACACCTTTAATGAAGAATAATTATACATTAAAAAGAGCAGAAAAGATGGGTTTTTGTTTTGGTGTAAAGGAAGCTGTAGACTTAGCGGAAACTATAAAATCTGATCAAAAAATATACATGCTTGGGATGTTAGTTCATAATGAACAGGTGATAGAACAACTAAATTCTAAGGGAATTATAGTTGTTACAGAGGAAGAAGTCCTTGAGGGGAAGGATAAAATTAATGAAGGAGATTCTGTAATAATTCGTGCCCATGGGACAATTAAAAAAATATATGAGATTTTAAATCAAAAAAATGTTAGAATGTATGATGTAGCGTGTATTTTTGTAAAGAGAAGTCGGGAAGAACTTATAAACCATGAAAAAAATGGATATAAGATCATCTTTATAGGAGATGAATTTCATCCTGAGGTAAGGGGAATCATATCTTTCGGATGTGATGTGAAAGTAGTGAAAGATTTTGAGGAACTAAAAAATATAAAGTTTGAGGAAACTGAAAAATACTACATATTAGCTCAGACTACTTTAAATAAAAACCTCTATAAAGAGATCACTGAATACATAGAAAAAAATTATAAAAACTGCAAAGTTGGAAATACTATTTGCGGAGCTACATTTGAAAGGCAAAAAGCTGTAGAAAAATTATCTACCGAGGTAGATGTAATGCTCATTATAGGTGGGAAAAATAGTTCAAATACAAAAAAATTATACAATATCTCAAAGGAGATAAACCAAAAGAGCTATCTGATACAAACTTATGAAGATTTAGACTTTAAATGGTTTGAGAAAGGTAACAGAATAGGTATAACAGCAGGTGCTTCCACACCTGATGAAATAGTTGAAAAAATAGAAAGTATATTATTAGGAGGACGTTGTAATGGTTGATAACACAGAGAATTTTGAGGAATTAAGCTTTGAGGAAATGTTAAATCAATATGCACCAAAGCAGGTACAAAGAGGGGAAATAGTAGACGCTGAAATAATCAGTAAGGAAAGAGATTATTCTTACTTAGATATAAAGGGTGCTACTGAAGGAATCGTTAGAACTGAAGAAATCACTGAATTTGAAGTAGGAGATATGATCAGAGTAGCTATCACTGAAGATAGTGACGATGAAGGACATATCAGAGTATCAAGAAGAGCAGTCGTACAAGAAGAAGCTGTAGTTAAATTAGAAGCTGCCCTTGAAAATAAAGAAGTAGTGACTGGAAATATAGTAAGAAAAGTAAATGGTGGATATATAGTAGAAATAATGGCTCACTCAGCATTCATGCCTAACTCTTTATCTCAAATAAGAAAAGACTCTACAGAAAACGTAATTGGTTTAGAAGTAGACGTTATAGTTAAAGATATCAAAACAGAAAGAAATAGAAAGAAAGTATTAGTTTCTAGAAGAGATGTAGTAGCTATGGTAGAAGCAGAAGCATTTGCTAAATTAAGCGAAAATCAAATCGTTGAAGTAGAAGTTAAGAGTGTATTAAAGTTTGGATTATCTGTAAGAGTAGAAAACGTATTAGGATTCATCCATATCTCTGAAATTTCATGGGGTAAAGTCGATGATTTAAATACTTTATATAAAGCAGGAGATAAGATCAATGCTCAAATTATCACATTAGATGCTGAGAAGAAGAGTCTTAAATTATCTATCAAACAATTATCACAAGATCCTTGGGCAACAGCAGCAGAGAAATATACTGTAGAGACTACTGTTGAAGGAGAAGTTACTAAAATTGTTAAATTTGGAGCATTCGTTAAATTAGAAGATGGAATCGAAGGATTAGTTCATATCTCTGATTTCTCTTGGAATAACAAGAAAATCAACTTAGGTGAATTCATTTCATCTGGAGATAAAGTACAAGTTAGAATCTTAGACTTAAACTCTGAAGACAAGAAATTAAAATTAGGAATCAAGCAATTAAGCGTAGATCCTTGGGCTATCATCGATGAGAAATTCAAAGAGGGAGATAAAGCAACTGGAACAATAGTTGATACAAAACCTTACGGAGTTTTCGTAGAAGTAGAAGAAGGAATCGATGCATTTATCCATACATCTGATTTTGCTTGGGCTAAATTAGAAAACAAATTATCTGTAGGAGATAAGGTAGAATTCCAAATCTTAGCTATCGATAAAGAAAACAAAAAAATCAAAGGTGGAATTAAGCAATTAACTAAAAGCCCTTGGGAAATATTGTCTGAAGAAGTAGGAGTAGGAAGTGTAGTAACTAGAAAAATTTCTAGTATCGCTGATTTCGGAATCTTCATCGACATGGGATATGGTTTAGATGGTATGATTCATATCTCTCAAGTTTCAAAAGACTTCGTTAAAGATTTAAAAGAAAAATTTGAAGTTGGTCAAGAAGTAACTGCTGAAGTTATTGAAATCTCAGCTGCTGATCAAAAAGTAAAATTATCTATCAAGAAGATAGAATTAGATGCTGATAAAGATGAAGATGCAGAATTATTAAAAAAATATGGAATGACTGAATAATTAATTCCGGAACTCTTTCCTCTTTGGCGTTTACTCTTTGAAAAAAAGAGCAAACTATAGAAGAAGAAGAAAATATATTATGAGGAGATGACTTAGGTCATCTCCTTTTTTTTAGATCTAAACAAAAAGTTGTTTTAGAATTGATCTTTAAATCCTTCTCTGATAGGTTTATATGTTTTTAGTTGTTCATCTAAACTATAAATATCAAAATTATCTTTTACATCGAAACCGTCAGATCTCACAGCAAAATTAAGAGAAGCTGAGCCCTCTTCTCCACTAATTATTCTATGGAAAATATGTTCTTCCCAAGTAAGAACACCGCCTTCATCTAATATAACTTTATCTTCATATAAAATTTTATTCGGATAAACTTTAAAAAGTATTTTTTTATTTAGCTCAATGCTAAATAATTCCACTACTCTGTGACCTTGAAGAACAACTAAGTTATCTTGCTGGTGAAAATGCATATACCAAGGTCTTTTAATTCCATTGATTGGACCTGGAGAAATAGCATTTTTGTCATGTAAAACTCTATCAATAGAGCTAGTTTTAGCAACTAAATCTGTAGGAATTATATCAAATACAACTCCCTCAGTTTTTCTAAATAATTTTAACGGTTTGATTGAATAAAATCCTTCTACTGCTGTTTTCATAAATATACTCCTTTATTAAATAGTTAAATTGAATATTCAAAAATAAATTTAAAATACCTTTTAAATAATATTTTAAATTTTAAATATAGTTATGAAGAATAATTAAAAGGTGGTAAAATTAAAAAAAATAAGTAGGAGGGAACTAATGTTAAATATTTTATTGGAGAGAAGAAGTATCAGAAAGTATAAAGATATAAAAATTGAAGAACAAAAGATAAATCAAATATTAGGTGCTGGCAAGGTAGCTCCCAGTGGAAAAAATAAAAAACCATGGGAATTTATGGTAATAGAAGATAATGAAGTATTAAAAGAATTATCCATGGTAAAACCAAAGGGAGGATTATTTTTAGCAGAAACTCCTACAGCCATAGCTGTAATAGGAAATGAGGAGATATCCGATACGTGGGTAGAGGATTGCTCTATAGCGTCGACGTTCATCCAATTAGAGGCTCATAACCAAGGATTAGGATCGTGTTGGGTGCAGATGAAATGCAGATTTAACAAAGATGGAGAAGATGCAGAGATAATTGCTAAAGAGATATTAGAAATATCAGATGATAAAAGATTACTTTGTGTAATTGCTCTAGGATATCCAGATCAGGAAAGACCAGCGTATAAAGAGGAAGATGTTTTGTAGGAAGGACCCTCTTCCTCTGTTGTTGGGGATTTCATGATTATTAAAATTAGATGTAACTAAATCTAATTTTAAATATGAACCCTTGTAAGGAGAAACCTATAGCAAATTTTCTTTGTTTTTAGGAGTTAGAGGCAAGTTCTAAAGAGTCCCTCTTTAATACGGGTTATCTTTTTCTCTATAGCAAGAAAAAGTAACCAAAAAGTGCCAGAAGGTTTATAAATTGTCTTTGTTAGTAAGACACAATCGTCATTGTAGAAACAGTACTGCTGGAGTAGAACGACTATAAACTTCGATTTAAAAATATTAACCAAAAAGGAGAAAGTTCTAAAGATATCGCTCTTAGTAGAATGATTACTGTTAAAGTATGGTCGCCTTCAAAATTAAAAAAAGTGAAAAACTCTGACTTTGTATGGAGTTTTTAAACTCGTCTTAAATAAAGAAAATATAAAGGGGGAGAGAGTAGATGATAGAATCTAGTGTAATCAAATTAATATTGATAGCAGCCTTAAACATGTGT
>NZ_JBATVM010000182.1:0-30725 GCF_049671765.1 Psychrilyobacter sp. | reverse complement strand
TTAAATTAGAGGATCTGGATATAGATGAATATGAGTATACAGGCTATCAAAGTAAGTATATTGATATGTACAATGAGATAAAAAAAACTAGTGGTGGAAAAGAAAAAATTTCTGTTTTAGATGATATTGATTTTGAGATAGAGCTATTAGTAAGGGATGAAATAAATGTTCACTATATCATAATGTTATTAAAAAGATTAAAGCCTAATTCTAAAGGGTTTGAAAAGGATAAAAAAAGTATTCTTATGACTATGGCTGGAGATCCAAACCTGAGAAATAAAAAAGATTTAATAGAAGAATTTATTGAAAATCAATTGCTATATGTAACAGATGAAGATGAATTAGAGGAAGAGCTAGAAAAATTTATAGGTAAGAAGAAAAAAGAAGAGTTTAATAGCATGATGGAAGAAGAAAATTTATATCCAGAAAAAATAATAGAATTTATAGATGAATATGAATACGAAGATGTAAAAAAACCTAAAACTCAAACTGCTAAGAGGGTAGAAGAAGCTTTTAAAGAAAAATTAACTCTGCTGCCAAGAACAAAAAAAAGAAAGAAAGTAATAGAAATGGTATTAGAATTTATGAAGAGGTTTGAATTTTAAAAATCTATAATTTTTTAAAGCCCCTTTACTATTGTATATACATAATAGTAAAGGGGCTCTTTATTTTAAAATTCCCAATTATCAAATGATTTTTTAAAATCTATTTTAACTTGATATTGTTTTTCTATTTTTCTTAATCTTTTTTTTGAGATATTATTTTTCCAAAATAAAATATTTTCATATTTTTGACTTGAAATATTTTTTCTTAAGGTAAATAAAATAGGATAAGAAGTAATAGTCGAATCTTTTATATCTTTATTTAATAAAGTTATTGGTGCAGAAGTAAAAAGATTAAAACCTACAGTTAATTTTTTAGAATTACCTGTAACTATATCTATTTTACTTGAATTTATACTTAAAAGGTCATGTTTTGCAGGACCTATAATATAAGGTTTGTAGATCAAATCACGCAAATTGTTTATAACATTTAATTTTTTTATGGTAGTTCCTTCATAGTTATACTCAAAATCATTTATGGATAATTGGTTTCTATCTAATTTTTTATAGAAATTTTCACCTTCATGTTTAGATTCAACACCTGTTAAATGTTTAAAATTACCCATTTTAAATTTACTTTCAAATCCTTTTATATCTCCTGTGTTATTTTCATATACAAATAAAACTTCTTTATTAACATATTCTTTTTTATAAATATTAAAACTATTTAGTATAATCTCTAAAGCATCTTCTTTTTTCATTGATCCCCCTAATAAAAAAACCAATAAAAAAAACTCTATAAAGAGTTTTTTTTATACCGATTTATATAGTTGTCTGCCAACTGTTATAAAATAAATTATAACAAAATACACAAGTTTTTCTGTTGCTTGCCAACGGTTAGCCTTAAGCTAACTATAATTTCAGATGTCACAGTGTCGGTTAACACTGATAAGTAAGTTTATGAGTTATACAACTCACCTCTTATATTCAGATTATACAGTATTTATAATGTAAAATCAAATTTTTGTTATTTTTTTGTTATTTATAATAAAGTACAAAAAAAGATTGCTTTTAAAATTTATAAGGTGTACAATACTCTTGTAACGTTATTTGTCATAAATAACAATTTGGAGGTGGGTATGAAGTTAGAAAATTTTTGTGAGATAAAAAATGGAATACCGATTAATAGGTATTTGGATCTTGATGGTAATTATAAAATAAAGTATTTCAACCTCAGAAGTATAAGTAATTTTACCATAAAATCTGAAAACTTATTGGAAGGAATATTAAAAAAAGAAATAGGAGATCAATATTTTACGAAAAAAGGAGATATTTTGTTAAAATTAGCTGAGCCAAATGATGTGGTCTTAATCGATGAAGAAAACACAGGGCTGGTAATATCTCAATATTTTGGAGTAGTCAGAGTAAAAGAAAAGAGAATAGATCCAGGGTATTTAGCCCACCTATTAAACAGTAAAAAAATAAAACATCAATATAAAAAGATGTTAGAAGGTGGAAGTATAAACATATTGAAGTTAAGTACTTTAAAGGAGTTAGAAGTTAAATTTCCTCTTTTAGATGAACAAATTAAACTCAGGAAGTTTTGGGATCTATTGATGAAAAAATCTCAATTGATGGAGAAGCAGACAGAATTATTTGAGGTATATAAGAGGGAAGTAATAGGGTAAAAAATGGTTGGAATAAATGGGGGATGGAGAATTGAAATTAGAATTTGAAAAATATATAGAAACAGTAGTAAAATCGAGAGATGCAAAAGAACTTTATAATGAAAGTATTGTATGTTACAAGGCAGGAGCTTATAGGGCTTCATATTTAATGAGTTATTTAGGTTTTATGGAAAGTGTTCGATATAAAATAATGAATTCTAATAGACCTGAAAATTATGCTCAAGGTGAATGGCAAAGTAAAATTATAAATAAAATAAATAATGAAGAGGAATGGGAAAAAAGGCTTTCTGAAATTTTGGTATTATCAAAGGACAAGAAACCTATTTTTGATATTACAGAAGGAATAAAAACACAATTATATTATTGGAAAGACAGAAGAAATGACTGTGCACATTTTAAAGAAAATAAAATCAGTTACTCTCATATTGAGGCATTTTGGTTATTTATAAGGTCTAATTTTGAAAAGTTAAGTATAAACGGAAATGTGGAAGATTTATTGAATAAGTTTAAAATTCATTTTGATAATTCTAAAACAATACCAGGAACACCATATGATAATTTAATTGACGAATGTGTAAGAATATTAGAAGGAAGAACTACAAAGGATTTCATTAGGAAAATGTTTGAAGAATTTGAAAATAATTTTATTTCTAATATAGATGAAATAATTTATAAAATTATAACCAAAAATGATGACATAATAAATAATGAAATTATAGGTTGGATAAAATTAAATAAAGAGGATTTGAAATTTGAAATAATAAAAAAATACCCTGAATTACTGAATCATTTTGATCTTTCAAAATCAGATATTAGAAATTTTTGGTATGAAAAACTAAATACTTACTATGAAAGTGATTTAAATTTAATTTGTTATTTAATAAAAAGAGGAGCTATTAGAGAACAAGAAAAAGATGAATTTTTATTAAAATTATTAAATAATTGTTATAGTGTAATTAATAAAGATAATTTTGAGTGTTTAAAAGAATATGGATTTTTTGAATATTTTGGAGCGAATGCTTTTGATAAAATAAATGATTTTAATTGGGCAAATAATCATAAAGATATGATTTTGTGTTATATAGAGACATTCGGATTACAAGAAGTTGCGGTTAAAAATATTTGTAGAGAATTTAATCAAAGTCAAAATGCATGGCATTTAAGAGATTCATTAAATGAATATTTTGAAAGTAATGCTACTAAAAAAGAAAAATTTATAGAGATAGCAAGAGAAAAGAATTTTAATTTACCTAGCAAAATAGAATGTTTTAAAGAAGATATAGAAAATATGGAGGAATAGAGATATGGGAGAAGAACAACAATCAGTATTGGAAAAAAAATTATGGGCAATAGCCAATGAACTTAGAGGTCAAATGGGAGCAGATGAATTTCGTGATTATATATTAGGGTTTATATTTTATAAATATCTATCTGAAAAAATAGAGTTATTTACAAACGAGATATTAAAAGAAGATGGAGTAGAATTTGAGAATGTAGAAGATCAAGAGCTGATAGAAGCTCTGCAAGAGGAATGTATTGAAAACCTTGGATACTATGTAGAACCAAAATATTTATTTAAAACTCTGGCAAAACATGGGAAGGTAGGTAAATTTATATTAGATGACCTGAGTCATTCATTCAGCTATATTGAAAAATCAACTACTGGACATGACAGTGAGGATGATTTTGGTGGATTATTTGAAGAGATTAATCTAGGATCTACAAAATTAGGAGCAACGGCAGGAAAAAGAAATGAATTGATATCTAAAGTTTTAGGTCATCTAAATGAGATTGATTTTAAATTGGAAGATAGTCAGATAGATGTATTAGGGAATGCCTATGAATATTTAATTTCTCAATTTGCAAGTGGTGCGGGAAAGAAGGCGGGGGAATTTTATACACCTCAGCAGGTCTCTAAGATATTGGCAAAGTTAGTAACACAAGGAAAAGATAGGGTTAAATCTGTATATGATCCTACTTGTGGTTCAGGATCACTATTACTTCGTGTAGCAAAGGAAACTGAAGTAACTGAATTTTACGGGCAGGAGATGAATAGAACAACATATAATTTGGCTCGTATGAATATGATATTACATGATGTAAAGTATGATAATTTTAATATAAAATTAGAAGATACCCTAGAAAACCCACAGCATATAGACAAGAAATTTGAGGCTGTAGTGGCGAATCCACCATTTTCTGCTAAATGGGATGCAAATGATATAAAATTAGCAGATGACAGATTTGCTCAATATGGGAAATTAGCTCCTAAAACTAAGGCTGACTTTGCATTTGTACAACATATGATCTATCAACTAGATGATAATGGAACTATGGCAACTGTACTACCTCATGGAGTGTTATTTAGAGGAGCAGCAGAAGGAGTTATAAGAAAGTACCTGATAGAGAAGAAAAACTACTTAGACGCAGTAATAGGACTTCCTGCTAATATATTTTATGGTACATCTATTCCAACTTGTATATTAATCTTTAAAAAATGCAGGGAAAATGATGATATTTTATTTATAGATGCAAGTAAGAATTTTGAGAAGCAAAAAAATCAAAATATCCTAAGAGATTCAGATATAACTAAGATAGTGGAAACATATAAAAACAGGGAAGAGATAGAAAAATTCTCCCACAGGGCAACAATGGAAGAGATAGCAGAAAATGACTATAACTTAAATATACCTAGATATGTAGATACTTTTGAAGAGGAAGAAAAAGTAGACCTAGAAAAAGTAGCAGATGAGATAATAAAGATAGATGAAGATATGAAGGCTATAGACGAAGAGATCAAGAAATATTGTGAAGAGCTTGGAATAAAAGCTCCAATGGTTTAAGGTGGTAATGATGACGAAATTACAACCAGAATTAAGGTTTAAAGAATTTAGTGGTGATTGGGAAGAAAATAAGTTAGGAGAATTATTGATTGAATATAGATTAGGAGGGAATTATAAAAATAGTGAAGTTCCTACAGATTATCCTCTTATCAAAATGGGTAATTTAGATAGAGGAAAAATAAAGTTAAATAAAATTGAATATATTGTTGAAGGTGAGAATATTGAAAATATTGATTTAATAAAAAAAGATGATATTTTTTTTAATACTAGAAATACTTTAGACCTTGTTGGAAAAGTCGCAATTTGGAGAAGTGAATTATCAAAAGCTTTTTATAATTCAAATTTAATGTTAATGAGATATAGTAATAATAGATTTATGAATTATCGTTTAAACTCTTTTGAAGGAATAAAAAAATTAAGATCAATAGCTACAGGTACTACAAGTGTTGCAGCAATATATACAAAAGACCTTTTAAAAGTAGAATTAAGCACTCCTTGCCTTGAAGAACAAGAAAAAATAGCCTTATTCCTTTCATTAGTGGATGAAAAAATTCAGAAATTAGAGGGTAGAAAGAAAAAACTTGAGGAATATAAGAAAGGGATAATGCAAGGAATTTTTTCCGCTGGGAAAAATTCAATTAATAATTATGAATTAATAACTAATAATTATCGTTTCAAACCTACATCTCCTGAAGATGTTGAGAAGTATGGTGAGAGTTATCCTGATTGGGAGGAGAAAAAGTTAGGAGAGATCTCAAAATTCTCTAAAGGTAAAAACATCTCTAAAGCTGACGTTTCAGAAATAGGTTTAGAATGTATTAGATATGGAGAATTATATACAAGATATAGCGAAACTATTTCTGATGTTGTCTCTAAGACTGAACTTACTAAAGAACAACTTGTATTGAGTGGAATAGGAGATATACTTATTCCTGCTTCTGGGGAAACTGCGATAGATTTAGCTACTGCTTCTTGTATTATGAAAGAAGGTATAGCAATAGGTGGAGATATAAACATAATTAAAACAAATGAAAATGGTGTATTTATGGCTTATTATATGAATAGTGCGAAAAAGCATGCTATTGCAAGTTTAGCTCAAGGAATCTCAGTAATTCATATTTATAACTCTCAATTACAATCATTGAAGCTTAATCTCCCTTGCCTTGAAGAACAACAAAAAATCTCTGATTTTTTATCTTCTGTGGATGAGAAGATTGAGAAGGTAGGGGCAGAGGTAGAAAGAATGAAGGAGTTTAAGAAAGGATTATTGCAAGGGATGTTTGTGTAGGTAAGAAAATTAAGGGGGAGAGAAGTATGGAATTAATAGAATATTTAAACAAAAAGGACTTTTCTATCGAATCAGTAAATGTCTATTTAGGAGTGAAAAAATCTAGAGCTGATTTAAAAAAAGAAAAAGAGGAATTATCTGAAGAAGAAAAATTGAATGGAATTAACCTTTATTTTTTAAAGAAAATATCTTTCGGAACTTCAGAAACTGATGAAGAAAAAAATATAAAAAAAACAATTATAGAAGAATTAGATAAACTAAAAACCAAAGAACATAAGAATTATGATGTTAACAAAGAGAAGGGAAAAGTTATTACGTTATATAAAGACGATTTAAAAGATATTAAAGTTTTACAAGATATTCAAGAATGTTTTACAACAACTGGTAAAGTTCTTGGTTATAAAAATTTTGATTCTGATCATATTTCATTATTAATAATAAGAATAGTGCTTTCAACGAAAGAAATTATTACTTTTTTTGTGGATTATAAATATAATTCCCTTTTAAAAGTTAGAAATCCTTTTGTAAGGCTTATGGGTGAAGAGATAATTTTAAAAGAAAAAAGTGAAAAAATATTTATATTAGATTTTCATCCAGTTGCAATTTTGTTTAAAGATAGTTTTTTAATGTTAAGTCATAAAGTAGAAAAAATATTTGATTTTAATGACTTTTATGATAATCAAATAAATACATTGAAAGATGTAATTGAAAATGTTATTGATGAAGAAATAGACCAAATAAATGCATCAGAACAAAAAAGGTTTTTAGTTAGAGGAATTAAAGAACATAGTATAGAAAAATTTAATACTATGCAATCAACAGAAAAAAATGAGTGTATCAATAAATTAAGAGGAGCATATAAAGAAAAGCATAAAAAAGATTTAGATGTTTCGTTAGATTTAAATAATCAAATTAAAATGAAACATTTAGACGCTAAAGGAAAGTTAGAAATATATAAATTATTAGCAGATAAATCTTCAGTAAAAATAGTAGGAGAGACTTTAGCAACGACTATAGATTAAAAATGAGGTGAATAAATAATGAATAAATTCCTAAAATTTATTAACTTTATATTTTTTAGAGGAACTGTGTACATATTATCTTTTATTTCTTATAATTCAAATCTTTTTAATGTATTAAAGTTAAAAAAAATAATAGTTTCAGGAAAAATAAATATTTATTTAAATAAATATAAAATTGAATTAATTATTTTTTTAACCTTAATTTGTTTTATTATTCTGGGATATATATTCTTGAGAAAGAAAATTAAAGAAGCTCGTGAAGAATTAATTGAGATTAAAATTATTAAAAAAGAAGAGCCAAGTAATTTAGTTATGTATGTGGGAACATATTTATTACCTATGCTGGCAGCATTTTATAAATTATCTTTTGTTTGGATGCTTATCTATGAAGTATTTATTTTTGTAATTTACTGTAGACATGTTAATTTTCACTATAAAATTTTAATGGGATTTTTATATAATGGGTATTATGTGAGTTTAAAAACAGAAGAAAATTTTTTACTTTATTCAAATAAGCCTGTAAATGAAATAAAAAAATTAATTGATGAAAAAACAACAGTAAAGCTTGTTCGTTTTGGAGATGATTTTTATGAACAAGATATTTTGTTTTTATAAAATAAAATTTAAAAAAATAAAGGGATTAAATAAAAGAATAAAGTTGATTTTTGTTTATTTTGTTGAGCTTCAACAAAGTGGGAGCAGAATATTAATTCTAAATAATAACTCCTCCTTTTGATGGTTTCTCCAGTATTAGAGAAACCGAGGTCGAGGGATACTTCGGCTTCGCTCAGTAATCAGAGAAAAAAAGATCCAGGAGATGAGTTGTATACCTTATCTTTACTGGGTCTTTTTGTTTAAACACAAGATATAGTGTTTAGTTTTTAAGATATCCATGTACTCACTCCAGCGGACAGAGAAGAAATATTCACCTCAATAAAATAAAGGAAATAAATATATTTATTTAGTATATATAAATAGTGGATATAAGGGAAAATATGGGGGTGAATCAAATGATTACAGAAGCTATATTCCGTATGCTTAAAAAATTCCAAAATCAAGAGGAAGAAGATGATCTAAAAATCATCAATGGTGAGTTCTATTACAAGGGCCAGGTAATGAACAAACAAGCCAGAAAATTGTTTTATGAGAGGAAGGCAGAAGAAGAAAAAAGGAAGATGGAAAAAGTAGGGAGTGGGGAAAATAAACTCTCCTCTTCTGTTCCCCTCTCGATCCACGAATATTCAGATTCTGCTCAATTGAACAAATCTGAAATGTGGCCAAAGCGAGGGGAAAGTTTAAATTTGGAGGGAGGTAGAAATCAAGAGATTCAAGAAAATTTAGAGGGATATATTCCTGAAGATATTAATTTGAAAGGAAAAAGGGGAAGACCTCCCAAGATGGAGAAATTTTTTATTTTCCTCCGAGCTTCTGAACATAGTCAAAATACTCTAAAAACCTATAAGTCAGCCATAAAGTTTTGGGATGGAGTGGCCAGATCTAATAACAAAACTATCTATAACTTAAATATTGAAGAGCTAGAAAAGGGAATAATGTCGAAAGATATTAATACCAAGAGAAAATTAGTGTCTGCTTTAAAGCAGTTAGGTAAATGGTATCTGAGGAGTGACTATCCAAAACTATATATAGAATTGAATAAGTTGGTAATCATAGGGCATAAAAGTAGAATACCGGCAACCAAAAGTGAGAAGGAATTTATTGAGATAAAAAATCATGCTAAGGAACTAATAGAAAAAGGGAAGAGAGAAGGAATTTGGCTAGGATTAATGCTTACCTGCGGTTTAAGGATCAGTGAAATCCAAACTGTAGAAGCTGAAGAGGGGCAGATAAAGGTAATTGGAAAGAGAAATAAACAGAGGATAGTTCCGACTTCAGACTGGATATTAAAAGGACTCAAAGATCTAAAAGATACTGGAAGGGGAGGATATAAAAAACCTAGAGGAATAGTTGACAGAGGTTTGAGAAAGATGGGATATACCCATCTGCATAGTTTGAGACATACTTATGCCACTATTTTATTAAAAAGAGGGCTACCGTTAAATCAGATCCAGAAATTATTAGGCCACAGTGATATATCCACAACTACTATCTATGCTCAGACTGAGGTGCCAAAGAATGTGGCCAATCTTTTAGAACAGGATGTTTTAAGTGAAAAGTAGAAAATTGCGACTGACATTTTGGGTCATTATCAGGCTGTGAGTTAATAAAAATTAGAAAGTTAAGAGAATAAATTGAAATAAAAAAAAGGCCATTTTGGGAAAGAGTAGTTAAAATGGCCTTTTTTTAGGGATATAACATTTAAAAGTTAATATTTTATACCTAAAAAAAGAAAAGTTCCTCTAAAAAATAAAAAAAACTTATGACTGACATTATGGGTCATTATCAGATTGTAAGTCAATAAAAATTAGGGGTTTCAAGGTGAAAACATAAAGGCAGTAAATTTAAAACGGCTTAGAATGGAAATGAGAGGGTCAAAAAATGAAAGACAATAATTAAATTTGACTTAATTAATTTAATAAAGTATAATCCAATCATGGTCTTAGAGACTGAAGGGATTTTACCCTATTTAACATAAGAAATATTAATTGCGAAACTTATTATTACTTGCAAACATAATTTTAATTGGTTAAATCCCTGACATCTTAGTTTTTACTAGGATGTTTTTTATTTATGGGGGGAATTTATTGTGCAAAAAATTATTGAGGCATATATTAAAGATGAGGCTAAAAAACATATTGATAAATATCATAAATATCATAATTCATTAAATATTGAATATAAAAGAATTCAAAATAGATTATTACAATATGATCCAAAAGAAATAAAAAAACCTTCTTATTGGGAAACTGATAAAAAATTTAATCCATTTTATGTTTATTCCAATAAGAAAGCAATAGCTAGATCAATAGCAAAAAAATTAAAATATAATGAGTATAAACCAAATAGCACAGAAAAAATTTATAAACAAAAAAAAGATGGTAGTAAACGAGAAATTTCAATTTATCAAATTCCGGATGCCGCGGTTTCAAATTATTTTTATAAAAGATTATTAAATAAAAATAAACATAGATTTAGCTCTTTCTCTTATGCTTATAGGGATGATAGGAATGTTCATTTTGCTATTCAAGATATAGCAATTGAACTTAAAAAAAATTCTAGAATTTTTGTAGCAGAATTTGATTTTAGTAAATTTTTTGATACTATTAATCATTCATTTTTATTAAGTCAACTAGATGAAAATGGTTTTTTGATAACTAAAGAAGAAAAAGAAATTATTAAATCTTTTTTAAATGATGATAAAGGAATTCCACAAGGAACTTCATTATCTTTATTTTTAGCAAATGTAGTCTGTTGGAGATTAGACAGAGAATTGGAAGACGCCGGTTTAAGGTTTGCAAGATTTGCAGATGATACTCTAATTTGGTCTAAAGATTATACCAAAATTTTAAAAACAATAGAAATTATGAATGATTTTTCAAAATTAGCAGGAGTGGAAATCAATTATAAAAAATCAGAAGGAATAAGTTTATTAACCTCATCAGAGATTCCTTCAGAATTCGTTAAAAGTAAAGAATCGATTGAGTTCTTGGGCTATCAGATTAGCTCTAAATATATTGGAATAAAAGAAGATAGTATTTTAAAAATTAAAGACAGAATAACTTCTATTTTATACCAAAATTTAATTTTTCCTATAAAGAAAGAAACACTTAATTTAAAAAATATACCGGTTGATAAAGATAAAGATTATTTAACTGCAATTACACAAATTAGAAGATATTTATATGGAGATCTTACGGAAGAAAAAATTAGTAATTATTTATCAGGAAAATATAAAAGGGTTATTTTTAAAGGAATAATGAGTTTTTACCTTTTAATTGATGATGAAGATCAATTAAAAAAACTTGATAAATGGTTGTGTAGAACAATTGTTAATACTATAAAATTAAGAAAAAAATTGCTACAAAAGCACGAAGTAAATGTAAGTTGTTTCCCATATAATCTAAATTACCAAAATATTATAAGCAGTAGCTCTGAAATTTTGCATGAAGAAAAAAGATTATTTAAAATCCCAAGTTTTTTAAGAATAAAAAAAGCTATAAAAAAAGGTATTGAAGAACAAGGGATAGTAAAAATTATGAATCCTAAAGTTGATTTATATAACTATTAAATATGTAAAGGAACCAAAAAAAAAGGCGGAGCGACTTTCTTGCCTTAAACACAGGTTTTGAATATAAAAAATAAGAAAAAGAGTAGATGCTATCTTCATTCATCTGCTCTTTTTTGATTGTTTTTAGACTTTATTAGAGGTAACCACAAGGGTTTACTACTACAAATTAAACTATAAAAGAGGATATCCGAGACTGTTTATCCCTGCCATACTCCGAGAATCGCTTCTTCAGGGAATGAACTCCGTGTTCTTCTAACCAGAGGGTCATTGGGTGGCAGAGATGGTCGAGGTTCCCCCAATCCTGTACTTATTGACTCAGCAAAGTGTTGCCCCATATGGATCGCACTCTACAAGGGAAGGGGGCATATCCGATAAGGCAGGATAAAAAGGCCAGGAATGAGTACCCGCAAGGTGGGGATGAACAGGAGATTCTATCCAGTAGGGGTGGGGAAGGGTTTGAAGTCTTACATAGAATCGCTATGGGGAGCTTATGAGGTGCCTGTACTTTTGGCCCTAGTGACGCAAGTAGCCCATTCCTACCTAGTGTTCTGTAAAAAAGTGGAAGGGGCTATAAGAGCTCAACTCTCCCCCAACCCCTCTCTTTCAATAAAGAGAGGGGAGCTCATTTTATATGATAGTCACGGAAAGGGCTATCCCTACTATCTACACCGAGCGAGAGCGAACGAGCTGAATCCACCATATGAGTATCCCCTCACGAACGCTACCGATTAGAGGGGGTAGCCAAGGGGAGTGTGAGGGGAACGGCGAGGGGGGATGAAGTAAGCTCCCCAAGGATGGAGATCCTCCGAGTCCGTCTCCAATAAGGACGAAAGAGGAAAGCGGATACCTGGTCGTGCAGAAGCTGGTCACCAGCCGAATCTTTCGGAGGATCGCAATAAAAAATAAGCCATAAATTGTGACCTAAAATTTTTATTTTTTGATCTATATTATCCATAAGATATTAGAATATCAATTCAATTTTTAATTTGGTAAAAAAAAATAAAAATTACTATTATATGGTTTTTTGTGGTAAAATTAATCATATTATATTAATAATAGTAAAAAAATAATAAATTTACCAAAAGGAGTAGAGATGGAAGCTAATAATAATTTAAAAAAATTACCTCCAATAAAGAATATAGAAACAATAAAAATATTAAAACAATTAAATCGCTCAAGTAGAGCATTAGCAGAGCTCAAAGCCTATTCAGAACTTATTCCAAATAAGGAAATATTAATAAGTTCTCTGGCACTGCAAGAAGCTAAGGCTAGTTCAGAGATAGAAAATATAATAACTACAAACGATAGTCTTTATAAAGCTGAAGTTATGCAAAATATAAAAATAGATGTTAATACAAAAGAAGTATTAAACTATAAAGAAGCATTATGGAAAGGTGTTGAATTAATAAAGGATAGAGGTTTTATTACTACTAATATGATTATTGATATTCAAGAAGCATTAGAAAAAAATAGTGGTGGAATAAGGAAAATTCCTGGAACAGCACTGAAAAATGCTATTACTGATGAAGTCGTATACACTCCCCCAACAGGAGAAAACTTAATAAGGGATTTATTGAAAAATTTAGAAGATTACTATAATATAGAAGATGATGTTGATCCACTTATTAAACTAGCTATAGCACACTATCAATTTGAAGCTATTCATCCTTTTTATGATGGAAATGGAAGAACAGGTAGAATTTTGAATATTTTATATTTACTTAAAGAAAATTTGTTAGATTCTCCAATTTTATACTTAAGTTCTTATATAATAAAGCATAAAAATCAATATTATAAACTTTTAGAAGAAATTACCACAAAAGAAAATTGGGAAGATTGGGTTTTATTTATTTTAAAAGCCATAGAAATAACATCTAAAGAGACCCTTGAGCTGGCTAAGAATATAAAAAAACTATTAGATGTAACTATTGAAGAAGTTAAAGAAAAACTTCCTAAAATCTATAAGAAAGAGCTTATTGAATATATATTTACAGAAACTTATACAAAAGGAAATAAATTAGTTGAGCAAAAATTTGCCACAAGAAAAACTGTAACTAAATATTTTAGAGAACTAGAAAGCATAGGAGTACTAAAAAGTGAAAAGCTAGGAAAAGAAACAATATATATTAACACTCAATTATTTAATTTATTAAAAAAATAATTTTTAAAGTAGATAAAATCAAAGAATATGTAGATGCATTAATAATATCAGATGATAAACTTTTAAAACAATCTTTTAAAAATTCAAATAATTTTTTTAAAATTGCTATTAGAGAAATAGCTGATTTAATAACAAGTTCACAATTAATTGGCTTAGACTACGATGATATCAAAGATACTCTCTTGAATTCCGGAATAATAACTATAGGATTTGGAGAAGCAGAAGGGGAAAATAGAGTTTTAGAAGCAACTCAAAAAGCATTAAAAAAATTGTCACTTCAAAGCTCTATAAGTAACATTGAAAGAATATTATTAAATATAACAGCATCAAAAGTGCCTAGTTTAAGAGAAGCTTTTTCAGTGGTTAGTCATATAGTAAAAGACACCACTAAAGACCATAGTGATGTACTTCCTTCAGTAACTGAATTGAGTGGTTTAGGAGAAAAGTTAAGAGTAACAATAATTGTGACCAAGAAAAATAAAGATAGCATTTAGTAAGTTAAAAAGCCTATACTTTCATTTTTACAATGCTAAGGAATATTAAGCCAGGAATGAAAAAAGAATTGGGGTATCTTGTACCCATATTTTTCTGATGTGTATAATTTTTTTGTTTTTTTACACATATTTAGGGATAAGAATCCCAAGGTTAGAAAGTAAAATCATCTTTACAAAACAAGTTATTTTGTTTACAATGTTGTTATCAAATGTAGAAAATTAGGAGTGAAAGAGATGGATGATTTAAAAATATATGAAATTGTAGCTATTGCTATGGAAGAGACTAAAAATTTAGTTCCTGGAGATATCTTTATGGTTAAAGATCTTTTTATTGGATATAAATGGAAAAAATTATCTCCAACTATGAGAAAAGATGTTGGAAGACAATTTTTATTTAAAATAGAAGAGTTTAAAAATCTTAATATAGAGAAACTTGAAAAAAATGCAGCTAGGCAACAAATCTATAGAAAAAATTAATTTTGAGGAGACTAACTATGAAAAATACTAAAAATATTTTATTGTATGAAACTGAAGATGGAAAGTTGTCCTTTGAAGTTAATCTGAATGAGGAAACAGTCTGGCTGAGTCAAAAAGAGATGGCAGAATTATTTGGGAAAAATTTAAAAACAATAAATGAGCATATAAAAAACATTTATAGAGAAAAGGAATTAGAAGAAGAACCAACTATCCGGAATTACCGGATGGTTCGAAAAGAAGGAAATAGGCATGTTGAACGTAATATCAAATTTTACAATTTAGATGTAATTATTTCTGTTGGATATAGAGTTAAATCCAATAGAGGAACTCAATTTAGAATATGGGCAACTAATATTTTAAAAGAATATCTGATCCAGGGATATTCTATCAATGAGAAAAAATTAAAAGCTCAGAATGTTAAATTGATTGAATTACAGAATACCATTGAGATTTTAAAAAGAACTGTTGAAACCCAAAGAATTGGGATAGATGAAGCCACAGGATTGTTAAAAGTAATCTCAGACTATTCATATGCACTGGATTTATTGGATGCTTACGATCATCAAAGTGTTGAAATAAAAAGTTTTCATAAGAGAGAGGCCTATATATTAACTTATAAAGAAGCTATGAGAGTAATTGAAAGTATGAAAACTGAGTTTGCTACAGATCTATTTGGAAATGAAAAAGATGATTCCTTTAGAGGGTCTCTGGGAGCCATCTATCAAACTGCCTTTGGAGAAGAGGTTTATCCAAGTATAGAAGAAAAAGGTGCCCACTTACTTTATTTTGTAGTGAAAAATCATTCTTTTAGTGATGGAAACAAAAGAATAGCAGCGGCAATATTTATATACTTCATGGAAGCAAACAAGATTCTTTATAGAAAAGATGGGAGTAAACGGATAGCTGACAATACACTAGTAGCTATAACTCTAATGATTGCAGAAAGTAAACCAACAGAAAAAGAAACAATAGTTAAAGTTTTGGTTAATTTGATCAATGAGAATAATTAATTTGGAAATTAATATTTATTAAAAAAATTCAAAAAGGAGCTCTTATGAATATAAAACATTTAAACATCCGAATCCCTTTAGAAAGGGAATCAGAGAAAATTCTTCATTATGTTAACCATGTAGCAGGTGAAACAGATTTTTTAACTTTTGGAAAAGGAGAGTATCCATTAGATAGTAATGGTATAAAAAAATCTATTAGAAATTTAAGTAGTTCAAAAAATTCTATCATGTTAATAGCAGAATTAGATAACCAAATAATTGGTTTAGCTTCTATTAAAGGATACGATAAAATAAGAATGGATCATGTGGGTGATCTAGGCATTACGATTATGAAAGATTATTGGGGCCAAGGAATTGGAAAACAAATGGTTGATTTTTTATTGAAATGGGCTAAAAATAATGAGTTTTTATACAAAGTTAATTTAAAAGTAAGGCACGATAATGTGAAAGCAATCAAGATTTATAAAGATTTTGGATTTGCTAAAGAAGGAGTTTTGTTGGATGATTTTAAAGTCAATAATATATATTACAACCATATCTTAATGGGAATAAAGATAAAAACTCTTTAAAATTTAACCTTTAACTCTTTTTTAAAATCACAGATAAATCTACCTTATTTCTATGAAATAAGGTAGATACAACTATCACTCTCTAAAATCTCATAATCAAAGTAGTCTCTAAAGAACTAATCTCAAACCACCTACCAGGCCAATCATGACAAGTATCAAATGAAGCTAGATATAAATTAATAGTCATATTTAACGGAGTGAACGACAATTTCCAAATAAGCCACCTAAAAGTAAGGAATGAGAGTAGAAGTGGTGTAACCACTGTCCTTAGAACCTTTAACTTTTAGGCAGGGTTTTAATTGGGTAAAATTGCCTGAAATGAAAAAAGAGTTGACTCTGTTGTTACACCATAGTTTATAATATACTTAAACAGATAGAAAAATTAGAATCAAAAAGTATCTTTTATTATATTTAATAGTCATAAATATAAATGATTAAAAAAAGGAGAAGATAATGACGCGAACAAAATTGATTAAGAGTGAAGTTATCCAATTGTTTAAAACAACCAAAGAAACTTTACGATATTATGAACAAATGGGAATTTTAAAACCAGAGGTTAGCGATAATAACTATAGATATTACGATTTTGAAGATCTGCAAAAACTTCGGGAAATATTCCTTCTTAGAAATTTAGATCTATCATTGGAGGAGATAAAACAGTTAGACGATGGGCTTGTAAATAAAGATGATTATATCGAATTACTCAAAAGCAATCATAAGACACTCCAAGAAAAAATTCAATATTTTCAAGATATTCAGGGAAATGTTGAACAACTTATAGAGGTTTTAGAAAAAAAAGATAAAACATTTTCCTATCATTTTCGAGAAAAAAAAGAACGACACTATCATGTGTTAGATCCTATTGAAACAGAAGAAATGGATTCTCCTAAAGCTTTCTTTGACAGTTATAAAACTTTAATAAAAAATAACAACTACTCAGAACGGACCCTACAGATGATCTATCCTTATGATCTTTTGGGCAGTGGGAAAAAAATTAATGCTAAAGTATGTATGGAATTGCCAAATAATTTCAAAGAATTAACAAAAAAATCTCAGGATTTGATAATCTTCCCTGCCGGAACCTACCTTTCCATCTTTTATCCTTTTAGAGATGGCGGATTCGATATGCTCCCACCACTTAAAACTGAAATTGAAAAGGTCTTTAAAGAGAAGACTATCATAAGAAAAGGAACCATTGTATTAGAAAAAGAACATCTGGAATTATCACTATTTTTAGATAAAGATACAACTATTTTCGAGTTACAGATTCATATTGAAAGGGAGTGATATAAAATGAAGAAAAATGCTATTAAAATGTATGAAGATTATGTATCCAACAACTGGGATCGTCAAAACCTTATAGAAAAACTCGTTAAAAAATATAAAATTAAAAGTGCACTTTATCCCGGCAGCTATATTCATATAACCCCTTCTTTTTTAATACCCAGGGTAACATATGTAGATTCAGACAAAAAAGCAAAAATGTTTTTTAAAGATGAAAGCATTTATTCATATATTGAAAAACATAAAGAATATAAAGGGAAGATGATTTTACAATTCTATCCATCAGACTATACATCAAAATTTGAGGATAAAGAGCAGCAGTATGATCTGCTTATTTCACAGTATGCAGGATTTATTTCTCAATCATGTAAAAATTATTTAAAATATGGTGGAATCCTTATCGTTAATGACAGTCATGGAGATGCCAGCATGGCATATCTTGACAATGAATATGAACTTATAGGAGTTACAAATCAAAGTGGAAGTAGTTGGATTATCTCTGATGAAAATCTAGAAAATTATTTTATTCCTAAAAAGAAAATAGAGATAACCAAAGAATACCTTCAACAATTTGGGAAAGAAGTGAAGTATAAAATAAGTGCAAGTGCTTATATTTTTAAAAAATCAAAATTAATATTATGTGAAAATACAATACAATAAGAGAGGTCTGTGATGAAAAAACCAATATATGATAAACATTATAAAGAAAATAATTATTTTGGAGAAGCATATCCTAAATTAATAAAATATTTAAAAAAATATGAACCCAAGGGAAAAGTATTAGATCTAGGGTGTGGACAGGGAAGGGATGCTGTTTCATTGGCCAAGATGGGCTTTGAAATACATGGTGTTGATATTTCTTCAGTTGGTATTAATCAATTATTAGCTCATGCTAAAAAAGAGCAGTTAAATATAACCACAGAAGTTGCTGACATCTATTCCTATAAAATAGACCAATCAATTGATATTGTGTTTATGGATTCTATGCTTCATTTTTATAAGCAAGATTTTGAGAAAGAATCCGGGCTGGTCAAGAGGCTACTACACGAATTAAAGTCCGGCGGTGTTCTCTGTAATTTAATAATAAATAGTAAAAAAACAGTTTCTACACTGAAGAAAGTGATAGATGAAAGTGGAATAAAATATGAGATACTCCATGAAGAAATAGTTGAATATCCAGAGTTTCAATCAACATATCATATGTGTTTAATAAAGAAAGTATCTTAAAATAGCTTTTTAATTGGATTAAATTGCCTGGAATGAGAAAAAGGTCTTTGAAAAGGAGGAGAGGCCTGATATCTATCCAGGATGGGTGGGGAAGGGTTAAAAAAAGACCTAGATTTTAGTCTAGATCTTGGAAGTTCCTATTTAATTATTTAATTTCCCTAGAATTTCTATAGCCCCAGTTTCAAATTTTGAAAATGCAAACCACTTTTTTCCTAAGTCTTTTAATGAAGCGCCTATATGGTAAATGTTTTTTTCATCTAAGATCAAAAATCTATCATGAGCTTCTTTAAGTTCTTTTATTTCTATAGGTGGATATTGGGAATTATGTTTTTCTAAATCTAATTTTAGTTGTTTGGTTAATTTTTTAGTGTAAATAGTAGCGCTGCATTTACTGTCTCTTTTTGATAACAGTGTTAAAACTGTTTCGTCTACATAATTATCTATTAAAACTATAGATTTATTGGCACTTTTAATTAAATCAGCCACAAAAACATAGGCATCAAACATCTGTCCTTCAAAAAAAATTCCTTGTTTTGGTTTAAGAGTTTTATCTTCCAAAGCATTTAAAATGTTATCAAATTTATCCTCTGTTTTTATTTCAAATGAAATTTGTCTTTTTTCCATTAGATCCAGCCTTTTAAAAATATCAGCATTTTGAGATATAAATTTTCTCATATTTACAAAAGAATCTATTATTTTTATACTTACATCTATCGCTATATCACTTTTTAAAACAGCACTTAGCATTGAAATCCCTTGTTCTGTAAAAACATAAGGCATATATTTTCTATGTTTTCCTCTTTGATTCTCTAAGATCACATTTTGTGATCTTAAAGATTTTTTAATTTCATCAAATTCATTTTCTGTTAATTGAAATCTAAATCTTTCAGGAAATCTAGTTATATTTCTTTTGACTGCTTGATTAAAAACTCTTGTCTCTACTTGATAAAGCTTTGCTAAATCACTATCAAGCATAATTTGTAAGCCACGAATAGTATATATTTTATTTTTTATATCTTCATTTTTTAAAATCATTATATCTTTATCCATCATATAATACCTGCCTTAATTATTTTTTTATATAGATTTGTTGATTTGCAGAGTTTTTCTTTAATTTTTCAATATTAAGGGTTAAGTCTTTTTCTATTTCAAATAGAAAGGCTCTTCCTAAGTTCATCCTTAAACCTCTATCAATTCTATTCCATTCTATTCCTCTAAATAATTCTTTTACCATAAATGATTCACCAGAATTCAAATTTTCAGTTTGCTTTGTAGCTTCTTCTAAAAGGTCTTTTAATTTCATAATACCTCCAAATATTTATTTTATTATATATAAACAATATTGTATATAATATCAATATGATTTTTAAAGAAATTGCGGACAGAATTTGGAGATTATCGCAAACAAAATTAATAAAAGTATCAAATAAAAGGACACTCAATTAGGAGTGTCCTTTTAAGGTTGGTTTTATTGGGTTTAATAATGAATGTTCCAAAATAGTTATTTTGAAACTTTCATATTGTTTTCTTCATTTTTTTCCAAACAATTAAAAACATCTGAAATTAATATCTTTTCAATCCTAGCCTAATCCTATTTTCATTATCATTTCTAATTAACAAAATAATTACATTATAGTTTATCTAAATATTTTTTTCCCCATCGATTTAAAGTATCTAGAATATAAATCATCTCCTCTAGGTGTTGATTTATATTCTACTTTAGGAGACATTTCAGGATATATTTTCCTTGTAATTATCTTTTTTTTTCTAAATTTCTTAATCTTTCAGTGAGAATTTTTGGACTTATGCCTTTTAAAAGATACAATAATTTATTAAATCTCAATTTGTTTCCCATAAGGTTACTAATAATAATAAATGTCCATTTATTTTGAAAATATCGGCAGTGACATTAAATTATATTCGCCATCATAAAATATTGTGATGCCATTAGTTTATACGCTTCACTAGAAATTATTTCTTTCATTATTCAATATCTCCATTAATTAAGTTGTTATATAATTTTTTAATAAAATAAATTCTTCTTTAATGGTTCTTTGCTTTAATTCATTAATATTAAATTTAAAACATTTAAATATAAATTGAAGTAAATATCCAATTATAATAGCATAGATAATAGTTCCAACTCCAACTATCCCTCCCATAAAATACCCTAAAATTAATACACTTATTTCTATGATACTTCTAATCATCTTTACTGATTTCCCAGTTTTCTTTACAAGACCAACCATTAAAGCATCTCTTGGTCCACATCCAAGACCATTATGAACATATATATACATTCCTAAGGATAAAATTCCAGTCCCTAATAAAACCATGATTATTCCAGAAAACAAATTTGTTCCCTCAGGAACTATATTAGTTTCAATAACTAAATCCATAATATAGCTCCAAACAATAGAATTTAAAATAGTCCCGCTTCCAAAAAGTTCTCCAAGTCGCCAACCCACAAAAAGTAAAATGACGTTAACTAACATCATTACTTTTCCTATACTCATTCCTAATTCTTTTCCTAACCCTTGTTGAAAAACTAGCCAGGGAGAAGATCCTATATTTGATTTCATTATTACTACCATACCGAAACTACCTATAATACATCCTATAACAAGCTTTAAATATTTATAAAGTTCCCTTTTCATAATTTATCTCCTTTTTATCTTTCTATGATATAACATTAACATAATAAATTTCTTAAATAAAGTAGTTGCATTTTAGAAAGTAAGGGGGTCTTTAGAAACTATTTGAAGAAATCTGTGTATGACAAAAAATATTAAAATAATAGTTATACAACTAAAAAAGGACAAATAGATTTAATTTATCTAAGTTGCCCTTTTTAGAATATCAATATAAATGTTTCAATTTCTTATTTAAGTACTTTTAGAAATAAAAATTTTAATTAATTTTTATATTCTCCAATCTATAACTATAATTCTTTTAACATCCACACATCACAGCCATCATGTATTGCATCTCCTAATGGTTCTGACAAATGTTTAAACCCATTTTTTTCATATAATTTTATTGCAGAACCCATACTTGATAAAGTGTCTAAATAACATTCTTTATAGCCTTCTTTTTTAGCAAAAGCTAAACATCTTTGGAGTAAATCTTTACCTATCCCCATTTTTTGAGATTCAGGAAGTAAAAATAGTTTTCTCAGCTCACAGATTTTTTTCTTATCATTAAAACTTGAAATCCCAGCTCCTCCAACTACCTTATTATTAATAATAGCAATTAAATAAATACTACCTTCTTCTTTCTTGTAATGTTGACTCATATTCAATACTTCTAAATCAGAAGGTCCAAAGCCTTCTCCTACCGCTCCATATTGAGCTCCAACTTCTTTAATTATTTCACAAATTTCTTTATCATGTACTGCTTCTATTTCTTTGATTTTATACAAATTAAATCCTCCTTGTATCTCATTTTAAAAATGTAAATAATGACAGTAAATTAGATTTATCAACTTCAAACTACCTATAAAACTTCATCTAAATATATAGATTTTATATATACTATCATATATGATATATAATTACTAGTGTAATAAAAAAACTTCCCACCATATTTATTTTAAAAATATAATTAGATTTTTTGAGATCTTTTATTTGCCGTGTTTATTGTTTTATTAATATATTTTATGTTTATTAATAGTTCTTATAATTAATGGAAATTCTGCTAGTTCAATATAATCTCTATGGATTATATTACTATAAATTGTATCTTTTTTAGTTTTATAAGGGCAGAAACCTTTATGGTTTACCATTGATCTTTGTTAGGTTTTAATAATCTCTAATTTCGTTTCTAAGCGCTTTCAGATTTTAATCATGTAAACCTTTAACATGATATTGATTATATTCTTGAAAATCATAGTGGCACAATTAAAAAAAGACAAATAGATTTAGTTTATCTACTTGCCCTTCTTCGGATATTTAATATGAATGTTCCAATTGCTTATTTTGGACTTTCGTCTAAATTTATAATCTTTCTACTTGAATCTAAGGGCTATCTATTGCACTAATATTATATTTTTTTTGGTTCAAAAGAAATATGGATATCCATATTTAAACCATCAGCAATTTTTTTTAAAAAATTTAAACTAGGATTATAACTCCCTCTCTCTAATCTACTAATATGAGATTGATCTGTTTGAGCTCTCTTAGCTAATTCTACCTGAGAAATTTTTTGTTCTTTTCTTGCTTTTATTAAGGCAGAGATGATTTCATATTCTGGACCTAATTTTTCATACTCTTCTTTAAAGTCTTTATCTTCCATTTTTAATTTTTTATATTCTGAAAATTTCATAATCAATTCCTCCCTTCATAATCTTCTTTATATTTAATAGCTTTATTTATTTCTTTTGTTGGTGTTTTCTGTGTCTTTTTTATAAATCCGTTGGTTAAAATTATTTTTTTATCTACAAAAAAGAAATAAAAAACTCTACTAATATCACTAGCTTGCTTTGTTCTTAATTCAAATATTCCATTTTTTATATGTTTTGAATGAGGCTCTCTTAATTGATTCCCATATTCCTCTAGTAATTCTATATCTCTAACTACTTTAGCATTTAATTTATTAGGAAGATCTTCTAAAAATTCCATAACTGGAAGCTTTCCATCTAACGTTTCATAAAATTCAATATTATACATGATTCACCTCTATATAATTATATGTTATATACGACATATTTTCAAGTTTTTTATATTTTTAATAAAATAAGTTAGAAAACTATTAATTTTTCAGAATTACCAGATAGTTAAAAAGATTTAAAATTGCGGACAAAATTAAAGGATTATCGCAAACAAATCAACAAATAATTTTATGTACATTTATTTGGTATTATATAAAAATTTGTCTGCGGAAGTTTTCTTTTTATTGGGTTTTAGACTGTCCGCGATGGATTTTTAATGGGGTACTCTTTTTAAGCTCAGTAATACCAGTAAAAATGGTTATTTAAAATGGAATATAAGGGATATTATATTTAGTTTGATTACTTCTAGTAATTTTTAAGTGTTCTTTTTCTACGAATATAATAACAACCACAAATACCAATGTGATTTAAAAAAGATGACTCCTGTAGAATATAGAAATCACCTTTAAATTGTTTAATTTTTTTTCAGCTTCTCTTGTTCTATTCTTTTTTCTTCTACAAAAGCTGAATAATTATCAATAAGTAAATCAGCTGATTTCATATCTATTTCTTTTCCAATGCAAACTTCATGATTAATAAGCGTAGAAGCTTTAATGATTTTCCACTGATCTGTTATAAGTTTAATTTGATAGGAAATTATTAGACCTTTTCTTGAAGAATTATTTCATTCCCATAACAATATGTTGATAATAGATTTAACTCATTATCTAATATTAAAAAATCTGCATCCTTGCCTATTTTTATACTACCTTTTTTATCAAAAACTCCTATGAGTTTAGCGGGATTTTCAGATGCAATCTTTGAAATTGATTGTAGTCCCTTATCTAACCTAGAAACAATGGCTCTTACTGATTTTATAAAACTCATTTCTAAATCCTTTACTTGGATATAGTGAGTTTTATCCATTTTATCTATTTTACCACTGTCATGAGTTACTATTAATTCTTTGTTTTTTGTTTGAAATTTAGCTTTTCTTAAATAATGGTAAAACTCATATCCTTCAGGAAGTCCACCAAAACCTATACAATCTGTTACCATTATCATCTTATCATCTGTTTTCAACCTATATAAAATATCAAATGCTTCTGGCTTTATTGTAATGCCTGTTTGTTTTCCTACTTCGGCATACATATCTTGAAAATACATTGCAGCACCGACTACTCCTAACTCTCTATGGTGCAATCCTCTCATAGCACTATATGTATGTGTAAAATGATTAAGTCCAGCTTCTTTAGCTTTTTTTATCTCGTCAAATGTTGCTGAAGTGTGTCCAGCAGAAGAAGTTATTCCAAGTTTTTTCAAATGCTTGATAACTTCTATACTACCTTCTAATTCAGGAGCTAAAGTCATTAATTTTAAATTATTACCAGAAAGTTTATTGTAATGATCGATTAAACTAACCGAAGGTAATTTTATACCTTCAAGTTTTTGCATACCAAGATATTTTTTATTAAGAAAAGGACCTTCAAAATGAACCCCTAATATTTCAGAGCCTGCTCCTTGAATTTGTGTTTCTATCCCTATTTTGATTGCTTTTGCAGCATCTTCCAAAAATTCTTGAGGCATAACTAATGTAGTTGGTAAAAATGAGGTTACTCCGACTTTAACCAGATCTTCAGCCATTAACTGTATTGATTTAACGTCTCCCATATGGCCAAAAGCTCCTCTACCCCATCCGTGTGTATGGATATCAATGAAACCAGGTATAACATAGTTATTAGTATAATCAATATATTCTTCTTTTGGTTGACTAGTAAAAATAGCTTTTATTTTCCCCTGTTCAACCTCTAAAAATCCCTCTATAACCCCATTTTCTGTGTATATATGTTTTGATTTTATAATCATAGCTTCATCCCCCTTCATTTTGATCTCTATAAATTTTACTTTAAGTGATTAATAGCTTTTTCTGAAAATTCTTCTGCCATTTTACTACATAAACCAATATAGTTTTTAGGGTCAAGTATTTCTAATATTTCTTTTTGAGTAAATGCTAAAGAGATTACTTCATTTTCCATAAGTAACTTAGAATATTCTATGTTTTCATTAGTACTTTTTATAGACAATTCATAGATCAATTTATGAGCTTTATCTTTTCCTAAACGAGATGCCATTTTCATCATTATGTGTTCACTATTAATAAGTCCATTAGTTAATTTGATATTTTTAGCCATATTCTTAGGTTTAATAGTTAGGGTTCTAACTAGTTCCTCAAATCTAGGTAAAATTTCTCTAATCAATTCTATTGCTTCTTCCAAAAGACCATCTAGTAACATATAAGAGGAGCTATCTCCCTCAAATAACCTAGGACAACTATATAAACCTGTAGCAATTAAGGAATATAGTTTCTGTGAATTTGCAATTATCCCTTTAGAAAGTTTAGGATTAATTTTTTGTGGCATGGTGCTACTTCCAATAGTCCCTTTTTGAAAAGCTTCTGAAACTTCTGAATACTCAGAACCAGATGTATAATAAATTTCTTCTGCTACTTTATGTGCAGTACTAGCTATTAAAGAAAGGTTCATTATATATTCAATTTTATGTAAGCTCATATTCCTAGATGGAATATCCATAGACTCCATATCTAATATTTCTGCTACTCTGTCTTGTACAAGTCTTCCAACTTCACCAGATGAATTAAAAGCTCCTATAGCTCCTCCCATCATGACAGTGAAAATTCTTTTTTCTGCTTCTTTCATCCTCTCTATAGAAGTGAGTAATTCACTAATCCATACAGATGCTTTATACCCATAAGTTATCGGTAGTGCGTGTTGTCCATGGGTTCTTCCCGCTATAACAGTTTCTTTATGTTCAAGGGCCAATTTACTCAAGCTTTTTAACGTGTCCCCTAATAAAAGATATATACTTTTATTTATTTCTTTTATTATGAAAAGTTGGGAAGTTTGTTGTATATTTTGAGTTGTTACACCATAATGCACATATTTACCACTCTCTTCATCACAAGCTTTTGTTAAAACTTTTAAAAATGGTACAAAACCATGACCTATTTTTTTATAGATCCTATCCATCTCTTCAAAATCTATATCTTCTAACTTTACTTTACCAATATTTTTTGCAGCAGAATTTGGGATTACACCAAACTCTCCTTGAGCCTTAGCAAGAGCAATTTCAACATCTAGCCAAGCTTGATATTTTGCAGTTTTAGAGAGTTGTTTTTTTATACCCTTATCATCGATGGTATAACTTTTAGAATCATATAATGCTCTCATTTTAATATACCTCCTGAATTATTGATTGATAATATCATCTATACCATTTTTAACAAATTCTACATGCGGTCCAAAAACTATATGTACATGATTTTTTTGAGGTATAAATACCCCTCTAGAACCTGATTTTTCAATTATTTCATTAACCATAATTTTGGTATCAACAAGATCAATTCTTAATCTAGTTACACAGTTATCAACATTTTTAACATTATTTTTTCCACCTAATCCTTCTATTACCAATCTCGCAATTTCATGATAGTTTTTAGTTTTTAATAAATTATTATCTTTAAGGTTCTCCTCTCTACCGGGAGTTTTTAAATTATATTTTAATATAAACCATCTAAAAAATGAATAAAATACTATGGAGTTAAATAATCCTAAAAATACTAAATTAATCCAATTTGTATTTTCATACATTAGTCCAAAAATTGTAAAATCAAAAATTGTACCTCTAATATATCCTATTGAAATTTGTAAAAACTGCATTGGTAATACCATAAGCCCAGAAAGAATAACATAACAAATATATAGTGGTGGTGATATAAATAAAAATGAAAATTCCATAGGTTCAGTAACATTCCCAAGAAATGGAGTAAGGACACAAGCTAAGATTATTCCTTTGGCAATCTTTTTATTTTCAGATTTTGCAGTATGGTACATCGCAAGTCCTATTGCTGGAATCCTGAACAATGTTGTTAACATTTGGCTTCCTGCTAAATATGAAGACAGCTTAGGCATATATTCTATCCAAGCAGGATCATTAGGTCCTAAATCAAATAACAATTTTTGCATAGCTGGAAGAACTCCAACATATTGAACTCCGTGAATCATATAGACACCACCAGCTTCTGTATACCTAATTAATGAAGATAGTATATGGTGTAAACCAAATGGAATTAAAGCTCTATTCATCATAATATATAACCCAGATCCAAATGTATCATACATAAAAAATCCTGATAGACTAATCATTCCCTTTGTAAAAATAGTCCAAGTAAATGGTAGAATAGATCCTACGACAACTGTTGCTAAAAAAGTAATAATTGGAACAAAACGTTTACCACTAAAAAATGCAAATACTACAGGTAACTCTATCCTAGAATATCTATCAGTCATCTTAGCTGCCAAAACCCCACAAATAATTCCCCCCATAGCTTCAGTTCTTAAGGTTTGTATCCCTAAAACCATAGTTTGTCCAGCTTGTTCTAAGTGAGTATCTACAAGTCCACCAGTATATATTAACCACACTTTCATAGTAACTGTTAGGGTTAAATAAGAGATAACTGAAGTATAAACTGAAATACCTTTTTCTTTTTTGGACATACCATAAGCAACGGCCATACAAAATAATAATGGCAAATTTGAAAAAATTACTCCACTAATAGTTTTTAAACTTTTAAGAGCTAATTGGAAACTAGAATTTCCAAGAATTGGTAATTTTTCAATCATATAACCTTGTGCAAATGCACCTGATACTCCAAGAATCATTCCTATTGGAGCCATTATAGCGATTGGTAAAAGTAAAGATCTTCCAAGCATTTGAATGTCATTTTTTAATTTTTGTTTCATAAATCCCCTCCTTCAAAATATATATTTTTAATTATATGGAATTTTAAACGACATTTCAAGGGTATTTCTTCACAAGAAAAATTTCATAAATTGTCCTTGAAATTTTTAAAATTAAACATTTAGTAGTATAATAGAATAGGAGGGGATAGATAATATGAGTATAAATAAAGTAGAAATAAGTTTGATTAAAATGATTGTTGAAAATAGAAGTTTAAATTTAAATGATGCAGAAAAAAAATTTTTAAAATCACCAATCGCTTTAAAAAGGAATATACAAAATATCAATCAGTTTCTTCCTGAAGATGGAAAGGTACAAATAAAAAAAGGAAAAATTGTTAGTAAACTATCATATATAAATCTTTTAAATTTCATAAAAGAAATTAATATTAATAATTATAGTTCTAATAGTAGCGAAAGGATAAATTTATTAATGGTCTTTTGTCTAATAAAGAATCCTCTTAACAAAACTAAGTTGTATAACGAACTAGGAATAAGTCTAAGTACACTAAAAAATGATACAAAACAGTTAAAAAAAACTCTTTTACTATTTGATTTAAAATTAGAAATCTCTCCTAAAAAAGGAGTTTTTATCTCTGGTAAAGAAGAACAATATAGAATATTAGTAACATCTATTTTATTTAATATTATAGATATTGATTCTAATAGGTTTTTAAAAGTTAGAAATGCCATTACTCCTCTAGATAACTATATAGCTAATGAATTTATTAATAACTTTAAAAATGAGGTAAACGAAAGTATAAAAGAATTAAATTATTTTTTTAAAAAAAATAATTTAAAAATAACTAATCGTTCAAGGAAATATATTTGTATATATTTTTCTATTGCTAAAAAAAGGATTAAGGAAAAAAAGTTTATAAAAACAAATTTTAATCCTCCACTTTTTATTCCTAAATCCGCTCTAGTTTCAAAGGAAAAAGAAAATCTAATTTTAAATATAATTATGGAATCTTTAGACTATCCACTGTTTTATATAAATAATTGTGATAAAAAATTAAAGAATCAAATTGAAAATTTAATAACTTTAATTGATGAAGAGATAACTATCTCAAAATTTGAAGAAGAAGATTTTTTTAAAGAGGTATACAACTATATTTATAAATGTATTCTTAGAAGGCATTATGGTTTGGATTTTTTTGATCATAAAATAAGTGGATTGTCAGAAAAAGACTCTCCTTTATTTTCTCTTTTAAATTCAAAAATCACCTCGATAGAAAACTTCTATAATATAAAGTTTACAAAGAATCAAAAAATAACTTTAACACTTATTCTAAAAAAATATATAATGAGAAACAATATTGTTGAAAGAAATCAAAAAAAAATTATCCTAGTTACAACTTATGCTAGTGAAGTAGTTAATTACTTTATTGAGCAAAGTAAAAGATATATAGATATTGATATAATAGCTATAATAAGTACAGATGAATTAGAATCCTTAATTTACTTAAACTATGATTCTATTTTTGTCTTCTCAAGTCGTGTTAAATTTATCTTAAGTGAACATGGGATAGATTCATTTAAAATCAATTTCCACTTATCAAAAGATGATATAAAAATGCTTTTAGGTAATGGTTTTTCAGAAAGTAAAAGTCGAATAAAAGCAGATCTATTAATTGAAGAGATAAGAGGTCTTAGTGATGAAAAATTAAAATTACTTTTAAAAAAGAAATTTTCAAACTTCTTTTTATAGAATTTAGATGTTATGCAAAAAATTATATATGTAGGCCTTGGTATTACGTCAAGTTCTTGGACAATATTTTTTTCGCCTGTTAAGAACATTTTTTGTAGTCAAGAGGAGACTTCCAGTTTAATTTTTTCTGGATTCTCCTCTTGTTATACCAACCTTCAATATATTCTATAATTTCTTTATTTGCGTCTTCATAATTTGTATATTCTCGCTGATGTATTAGCTCTTTTTTCAACACTGAATGAAATGATTCAATACAAGCATAATCATATGGATTACCTTTTCTAGAATACGAGCCCTTCAGTTCTTTTTTTTCAATTAATTCTCTATAAATGTTAGATGTATATTGACTACCTCTATCTGTATGAACGATGACTTTATTTGTATTCTTTATCTTTAAACATGCCATTTCTAAACTTTCAATTACTATCTTTGTTGTCATCTCTTTTGAAAAGCTCCAACCTAATATTTCGTTGTTGTATAGATCCATATACGAGCTTAAGTAACACCACCCATCTCGTTTAGTGTAAATATACGTTATATCGCCTACTATCTTTTCATGCGCTTTCTCTGAATTAAAATCTTGCTCTAGAATATTTGGAACCTTATTTTCTTCAATATATTCATTCCCGCCCTGCGGTTTGAATTTTTTTACTGTAATAGATCTTATATCTTTTTCCCGCATTAAATTTTGAATATGCTTTAAACTATGAAATTCTCCTACTTTTATTAGTTCTTGATGTATTTTAGGTGCACCATAC
>NZ_JBATVM010000181.1:0-36084 GCF_049671765.1 Psychrilyobacter sp. | reverse complement strand
GGAGATTATCTACAGACAGAAAATGCTACTCATCCTGCTACAAGATGGATAGGGACTACATGGATTAAATTAGAAGGTCGGGTATTATTAGGAACTTCCAGTGGCTATGCTTTAGGGAGTCAAGGTGGGGCAACTACAATTACATTAACAAAAGCTAATTTACCAAATATAAAATTAAAAACAGATAGTCATTTACATACAAAATCGCCACATACACACTATTTTAATGTTTGCCGTGATGCTTCAGAGGGAGCAATTTCTGGAAGTACAAAACCTGGAGGAGGAGACCCAAATCAATATGGAGGGACATTTAATGTTACTACGAGCTCATCAGATGGAGGGAATACTGCTGCTGCTGCACCTTATACAGAGGCTCTAGGAAACGGGGCAGCATTTAATGTTATGAACCCACATAGAACGGTTCATATTTGGAGGAGGACAGCATAATGAAAAGATACATATATTTAGACCGGGAAAAGGCAAAACAAGGGATCTCATTAGTATACGGAGTGTCAGAAACAAAGATAGAAAACTATGAGCAGTACTTTGAAGGAAATGCAATAGAATTTTACGGAGGAGATCTCCCTCATTTTGTTACTTATCTGGAAGGAAGTGATTCCATAAGAGAAGCTACTGAAGAAGAGAAACTAGAAAGAGGAGATAGGGGACTAAATGATGGAGAAGTTCTTATCAATGGAAAGATAGTTTATTATGATAGCTACTCTCAAAAGATTGTAAATGATCAAATAGTAGATAAAACTAGGCAAGACTATATTAGTGAAGGAACAATAACTTTAGATAGTGAAAAAGAAAAGGCTCGAACACAAAGGGAAAAGGAATATGCTGCTTATCAAAAACTAGCTAATAATATTTTTATGGGAATAGAAGAAAAATTAACTGAAGAAGAAAGTGCAAACATAAAAGTATGGCATAAAGCCTGGAAAGATGTCCCTAATAACTATACTAATATAAATATAGTTATAGAAGAAATGTATCCTAAAAGATCAGATAGGATAAATTACTATTATATGTAGGAGGACAAGATGAAATATATATTAACAGATCAGTATCAACCACTAGTGGAAAAAGAAGGTGCTATAGAGAATAGATCCTCTTTCCATACTCTTCATTTAGCTAGTGCAACTACTACCCCAGATGGGAGCATACCATTTGTTGAAATTAACAAAGGTGATACACAGAATTTTAAAGCTCTGGATGGGGAAACTATGTATGCAAAAATAGTAAAAAACGAAAATTACCCTACTTTAGAAATTTCTGTTGTTACATTTATACCGGAACAATTACAGAATTGTTATGAGTTACCACATCCATCTTTAGATTATGCTCTCTTTGTAGAAAATGGAGAGTTGAAGGAATGGAGTAAGGATGGAGTAAGCAAACTTAAAACTTTAGAGCAAGTAGGGAACGGGGATAAAGACACTCGTTCTTTAAATGGAAAAGGGCTGAATGGAATTATTGGACAGGATAATTTACATATTGGAAAAGGATATAGAAATGAATGGAACAATCTTGTTACTGGAGTTACTATCATTGACGGTGTAACTGTAATGGATAGTAATGGATGGAAGATTTGCAAACCCGCAGCAGGTGTAGAGTTCAGTTTAACATTCCGACTTCTTGAGTACTTAAATCCTAATGATTCAGGAGGTACACGAATTAATGTTTCTTCTTCTAGATACCCAGAATCAGAAATTTTTGTAAAAAACATAGTTGAATTAGAAATAAATAAAACGTATGAATGGAAACTTGGTTTAGCTCAAACGGATGCAGAAGTGAGTATTTTTATTGCGGATGGTGTAACTGTAAAAGCTGAAATATGTTTGACTAAAACGTCTTTCCCGGTACCCTACATAAAAGACTCTATACCGGATGGCAGATGTGTTTTAGATGCTGATTGGACTAGTGCTAATCGTAGCTTTATATTTAGCGGTTTTGCACCTAGTTCTGAACAGTTATTTTTTAAATTATCAAACTCCGTAGGTAATCAAAGTTCTCAAGAAAGTTTTTATATTTCACAGGCAGACAGTTCTAAAATATATGATGCAATTTTTTCCGATCTTTATACTTCTGTATTCGAAGATGATGGAACTATTTACACTGGAGGAGTAGGGTTTACTGATAGAGGAATATCGGGTGGAGTGGTAAGCTTAACTCGTAATATAGAATATGGCGGAAGAGCAAATGATTTTAAAGGGGTATACGTCTATAGTCTTGAAATTACAAAAGAAGGATTAGAGGAAGATTTAGCAAAATGGAAAGCTGGAAAAATAAAATTAGACCCTATGGGGTTTGTAGAAAATATTCCAAACTCTAAAAAAAGAATGGATAAGTCAGGCATTTTAAAAACTCATATCGAAGTAACAATTGCAGAAAAAGACGAGGACATATACCCAGCGATAGAGGGTTATATGTTAGAGTTAATAGATTCTAGTGGGGTTTCGTATATAAGTGTTGGAGTAGATGGAACAATCCCAACAGGTAAGCTTAAAAACGTAGCTGGATATATAAGAAGTGATGAAACTAATGCAGTTTATCCATTTAAAATAAGGGTGGTGAAATAAATGAAAATTACAATGTCTAGAAGAGAACTCCCTAAATATTACCCTGTTAAAGGGGGAGGGAATGTACAGTTATATGAATATGATGAAACCAAAAATGAAGTGCAAGAGATGGAAAATGAAGAAGGTTTAAAAGTCATTGTGGTAGTTAGGAAAGGTTACAAGACATTCGTTGCAGCTTATAAGGATGAATATTTCGCAGATATAGAAGTAGGAGAGGTAGAAGGAGAAAAACAATATAAAAAATGGATAGAAATAGAAGAAAATTATGATAGTTTATTAGAGCAAATAAAAAATGGTGAGATAGAACAAATCTAAAATTTGTAAGTTTATAAATAAAATAACTGGAGGGATTATTTGGAATACAATATTACATTAGACTTAATAACATACATCATAGTCTTAATTGCATTTGGCACTATAGGTAGCTGTTATCAAGCATATAAAGATAAAAAAACTATTAAGCCATTCTTTGCTAGAGTTATATGTGGTGCATTTGCTGGAGCCGTTACAATGCCGGTAGTATTTTTTTTGCAATTAAAAGGATCACCAGCCGTAATTCATTTTGGAATAGCTACCCTTTTAGGGTATTTATCTGAAAAAGGAGAAGCTGGAAGAATCGCAGATCTTATTTTTCTAAGAGGTGGAAGATGATAGAAATGAAAAAGAATGAAATAATGAAAAATGGAATGAAAATATCTGAAGAGGGGTTGAAACTTTTGAAACACTTTGAAAGTTTCAAGGGGAAAGCTTACACTTGCCCTGCGGGAGTATGGACAATTGGTTGGGGATTTACAAGAGTTAACGGCATAAAAGTCAAAGAGGGCGATATTATGCCCTTAGAAGTGGCTGATATAGAACTAATTAAGCAATTAAGAACTTATGAGAATGTAGTTAGAAAAGCCATCATGATAAAAAAGATAAATCAAAATCAATATGATGCCCTGGTTTCTCTTTGTTACAACATTGGAGGCTCTAGTTTTAGGAGATCCTCATTAATTAAGTTGGTAAATAGTAGGAACTTTATAGGAACTTGTAGGATATTTAACATATGGTCTAAGGTAGGAGGACAAAGGTCTAAAGGGTTACTAAGAAGAAGGATGTCGGAGAGAAATTTATTTTGTGGCTGGTCAGATCCGATTGTAAAGATCGTTCCTAAAAATTATCATGAAACATATAAAGAACTATAAGGAGAGTGAAAAAATGAAAGAACTATTAGGAGAGGTTTTAAAAAGCCCATGGCTTTGGTCAGTTATTGGGGGGTTAATATGCTTGTTGATACCATCACCGCTATTGAAAAAGGCAGGAGATAAGGCAGGAGATGCAATTGAAGAACTGGCTGGAGAGAAAGCTAGAGAAATAACTTACAATGTGTTACATGGCTTTGCGGAAGGATTGAAAAAACAAAAACATAATGGTAATAAAGAATTAATTTCTAATACTAAGATAGATAGATATTTAGAAGGATATAAAGTAAAAGTGGGTTTGGGGGATTTAAAGTCGAAGGCAAGGGAATAGAATTTAAAATAGATCCTCTACATCATAAGACTAAATTATTTCAATTTAAAATTTTTAGGAGAGCTAATTCTATAAAGGAATTATTTTGGGGATATAAAGGGTAAATTTAAAGGGATATCTAATATCCCTTTTTTATTTAAAAATTATGTTAGTTACAAAATACATGTTTTGGAACTTTCATAAATAGAGACAAATAAAAAGGACACTAATTTTAGTGCCCTTTCACTTATTTTTTTCATCAAAAAACTCAAATATTTCTAATAATTTATCAGATTTATTTTTCCCTTTAACTTTTTTTAATACAGAATTTATAAATTTCAATTCGTTTTCTGTAAATGAAGTTGAAAAACCTTTAGATCGTGTCAGTTTTTTAACTTCAACTTTAGGTCGTCCTGAACCAGTCCTAGCACCGCCCCTATTTTCTTTTTTTTCCATGATAACAACCCCTTTACATTATTAATTCTAAATAGTATACTATATGTGAGTATGGTGTAGTAAGAATTTTAATTTCTTTCTTAACCAAAAGGCTTGGTTCGTTACCAAGCCTTTTTTATTTTTTGAAATAAATAATTAAATCAAATAATTTTAAAATAATAAAAAATAAAGTGGCAATCATTCCTAAAAAAATAAATGTTTTTTTCATAATCATATTTAAAAGATTGGTGGGGGAGTGACCCCCATTTTTTTTACTTTTGAACTAAGATAATTATCTTGTCCATTAGTTCTAATATAAACCAATACGTTAATCCTAAAACCCCTAAGGCAAAGACTAAATATTCATTTTTTAAAACTTTGAGTATGGTTTGTAACAATCTTTTAATTTTTTTCACCTCCCTTAACTTAATAATATTATACTACACTTTTGAAAAAAACACAATCTTTTTTTTCAAAAGTTTTATATTTTTTATACCTTCAAAATTTACGTTTAGAGCTTCCTTGAAACAAAAATATTTTTACCCCTATATTTTTATTTTTTTAAATATTTTTTTATGCAAAACAAAATAATCTTTTTCAGATCTTAAAATTTTAAAAAAACTAGTAAAAAAAACCTAAATTAAAAAACTAGCAAAAAACTTTGTTTTTGATGTAAAAACATGTTAAAATTAGCTATGCACAAAAATCGGGCGATTTAGTGCATGAATTATAAAAAAATAGGGAGGATAAAAATGATCTATGGATATGTTAGGATTTCAACAAAAAAACAATCTCTGGAAAGACAAATAATAAATATTATAAAATTTGAAAAAAATGCAAAAATAATTAAAGAAATTTATACAGGAACTTCTACCAACAGAAAAAACTTTTTACAATTATTAAATAAAGTAAAATCTAACGATACAATTATTTTTGATTCTGTCAGCAGAATGAGTAGATCTGCAAAAGATGGAATTGAAATTTACGAGAGGTTAATGGATGAAGGAGTAAATCTTATTTTTCTAAAAGAAGGGTATATAAATACAGATATATATAATTCTCAATTGGAGACATATAAAAATATAGATACAAAAGAAAAAGATCTTAAACCTCTCTTTGAAGGAATTAGAGAAACACTTAAAAATTTAGCTAGGAAACAAATAAAAGTAGCTTTTGATCAATCAGAAAAAGAAGTTGAAGATATGAGGTGCAGGACAAAAGAAGCATTAGCAGTAAAAAAATCTCAGGGAGTAATTCTTGGGAGACCTCTGAATTCTAAAAAGCCAACTAAAAAATTTTTAGAAGCTAAAAAAATAATTGAAGTGCATCATAAAAAATTTGGGGGGAATTTAAAAAATATAGAAGTGGCTAGGTTATGCAATATCTCAGATAGAAGTTTTTATAAATATTTAAAAGTCATGTTGGATGGAAAAGAAGAAAAATATAAAAAAGAACATGGGGAATGTAAGAAAATTTTTGAATAATAAAAAAAGAGAGATTAAGTTCTCTCTTTTTATTTTTCTGCATTTTCAAGTCTTGTTATAAAATCATCTATGTCACACATTTCGTCTAAGTTTTTCTCCACTGCTTCCATTTTTTCTTTTATTTTCTTATTGAACTCTTCTATTTCTTTATTAATTTTTTCATTGTCTTTAAATAATTTTTCTTTTTTAGTTAGAAGATCCTTTTTATTTATTGGTGGGAGTTCTGTATTTTTTGTTTTCTCTGTGACTATCTCAGCATCTTCAATTTCGCAACTTTCAGTATTCGCAACTTGCGAATACTGTTTTTTAATTTCTTTTAATTTTAAACTCGGTTTTTCTGATTCTATAACCGTTAGCATTTCATCATTTGTTAAGTTGTTTTTTTTACTGGTTAAATCTTTTAATACTGGGATTGGAAGTTTCATTATTTCTTTTCTATCAGTTTCTAAAAACAAATTATATCTTTTCAATAAGACAGAACTTTTATCTTTGTTTATCCCTACAGCTTCACACCAAGCCATATAAGTCCCACCATTATAGTTAGCTAACTTCTTATTAACACTATATAATTCCTCTGCTATTTCAAAAGTGGCTTTCCCCACTCTTTCCATGTTTATGAATATTTTTTTCTCTGATTCTATTAATTCACCTTTAAGATCAGAAATTTCAAATTTTTCATAATCAAATTTTGAATTATATATGATTACTTCATTCTTTTTTTCCGTTTCCTTTATGCTTTTGTTTATATTTTTAAATAAATCAGTACCCATTAGTAGATCACCTCAACTATTTCTGCTAATGATTCTTTTATCCCATCTGCTTTTTTAGATTTAGTTTCCCAAATAGTTTTCCCTTTTTCTGTTAATGTTCCAATGAAAGCTGATTGATTGATTGGGAGAATAACTTTTGTTTTTGTGTCTGCTACTGTTTCTATAAGGTTTGCATAGTATTCTTTTTCTATCTTAGTTTTTGTAAACATATTAGGAACTATTGCAGCTATGTCGCTGCCTACAGAGTTATTTATAACGTTTACAACTCCACTTACAGAAGCATATTCCATTTGACTAGGGATAACAATAGAATCAGAAATTTTTATAAATACATTATCTAGTTCCAGGACTGGAGATCCATCTATAAAAATATAATCATACTGTTTTTTAAAAAGTTCTATAAGATCAATAAATTTTTTCTCAAAAGAACTTTTTATTTTTGTTGTAGTCAAAGGAATGTACATTAAATTTTCTCTTAATCTAATAAGTTCACCGCTCCCTTTTTCTATATAGTCCTCTAATCCTTTTCCAAAATTATTTTTTATGCCTGCAAAATGTAATATATTATTTTGGTTATCAGAGGTTAATATTAATATTTTGAATTTTTTTGTTAGTTGAGTTGTCATTGCATGAGCTGTCCAGAAAGTAAGAAGCGACTTCCCAACTCCTCCTTTATTATTTTTAAAAAGTACTACCTTTCCCATTTTGTCCTCCTTTGTTTATAATTCATATTTAATTTTAAATTCTTCTAATTTTTCTGCTGTTTCTATTTTTTCTAACTCACTGTTCAATTTTAGTTTATTTATTTTACCCAATTTTATTCTTAATCTATTTTTTTCTACTCCGAATACATTCATTATTTTACTTTCAATTACTGTTTTTTCTATTCCATTATTACTTTCTTTTCTTATCTTTTCTGTTTTTTCTAGTTTAAATAATATTTCTATCCGGTCTATAGATCTACCTTTTTTTATTTTGTTTATATTAGTTATTTTTAATCCGATTTTTAAGAGTTCTTTTCTCGCTGGATTAAAAACTTGTTGATCTATATTACTAGCTTTATAGCTCATTGGAATTTCCATGACATCTTTAAACTCTTCCCAGTTCATGAAAAATTTACCAGTGCTCAAAAATTGGTTTAATAAATCCATTAATCTCTGTGAGTATTTTCCTTTGACGTTATGATTTATTACAGTTGTCATTAAGTTAGTTAATTTTATTTTTTCTTCTTGGCTGCACTCTAAAGATTTTATTCTTTCGTTATTCCCTTTAGCTTTATGCCATTGATCTATATCTAATTTCGAATAAAAATAATCCTTCCAGAAAGGGTTTATCCTCACCTTTATATTAGTTTGGTTTCCATCAACCTTAGTTAGGAATAATCCTCCACCTATAGTGCCGCCATCACTGGTTTCTAAAACTGTGTTAAATATTCCTTTATCGTTATCATGAAAATCCTTTTGAAATTTTTTTAAATCGAGTGTATCCCTTAGATTTAGAAGTGTTCTCAATTCCTGATTACTTATAATTATTTCCCCCTCAAGTGTGTTAACTTGATTGAATTTATAAACTACCTCTTTAAAAAACTTGATACCAATTTCTTTATGAAATTTTATTGGCTTTCTATTCAATTCTTTATGTAACCTAATATTTTTCAAAATCAAACTCCCCCTTACTTTTCTAATATAAGAATACTATATAATAATAAGTAAATCAATCTTTTATTGTCACAAAAGTAAGAATTTATTGCTATATAAGTAAGAATTTATTGCTATATAAGTAAGAATTTATTGCTGTATAAGTAAGAATTTATTGCTATATTAAAGTTCTATACTTACAGCTTAAAGGTCTACAATGAGACTAATAGCTTTTAATAGTCTTTAATAATTATTAATACAAAATAAAATTATTAATGCTATACTTAATTGTGTTCAAAACTCACTTTAGAAGTGTAGTTTTACTTTGAGGTATCTATTCCAGTAGATATCTCTTTTTTTTTGTTAATTTCAAGTAAGTAAGCATCTGCTAGAGATATTCCAGTATCTCTATATTTTTCACCTAAAAGTTCCATCATTGCTAAATTCATAATATTCCTCCTTTTATAAAAATAAGCCGGATCTGTGGTCTAAGCAATTATATAAATTTTCTATAAGCTATCTCATCAGTGCTAGAAGCTAATCTCTAGCAGACCTCCTAAGAGGTTTCGAATTAATATTTAAAATCAATTTCTATCTCCTTTGGAGTAAATACTTCATGGATCTTAACTCCTAACTTCATTTCGCTATCCATTATTAAGAAAACACCATCTGCTTCTATCACATTTCTATCTGTCAGCCATTTTCTAGCCTTTATTTTATTAATACCTTTTATAAAACTTACTCTTTTAACTGCTTCCTTAAATTCCACCGCTTTAATAATCATAATGTTCCTCCTAAATTTATTTATTTCCTCTTCTTATTAATAATATACAACATAAACGTTTAAAAGTAAACATTTATGTTTAATTTAATTTAAAAATATTTAATTTTGCTTTTTATAGTTTAATAATGTACAATTATATTAAGAATTATAAATGGAGGGAATTATGGAAGAAGTACAAAAAATTATAAAAGATATATTATTTTTTATAAATAATAAAAAAATTGATAAAAAAGAGATCTGTAAAAATTTAAATTTAACTTACCCAAGGCTTGCTAGAATTTTGAAAGATGGAGGAAAAGCTATAGACTTGTTTGAATTACATAGTTATTGTAAAAATTATGATATAAATAAATAAAAATCATTAATTGAAAAGCCCTCTAATTTGATTAGAGGGCTTTTTTAATTCTTATATGTATATTTTATCGGTGCAATCTCTTAAAATGCCTACAGTCTAAAATTTAAGCTATCAAGCTTTACTTAGAAGCTTATGATCTAGTTCTATATATTCATTAAGGCTGTCTATTTTTCTTTCTGTTCCTAACTCTGTAACTAAAGTAATTTCATTTTTATGGAAAATAACTTTCTCACAATAAAAACTTTGTTTAAAATCTTCTGTGTATTGTTCATATATTTTTACCTTCACTAAATCGCCTCCTACCTAAACAAATTCTTATTTGTTTTCTTTTATTTAGTTTTCCCAAATGATTATTTTTTCCCCTAAGAACCCTTTTGAATCTATATACATAGCCTCTTTATTATCTCTAGTTTTAAAAATGTCATACTCTTTTATACTCCTCTTAAAGTTCTTAAAACTATCGTCACTCTTAGATGTTATACCTAAGTTATTTTTTAAATTCACCATCTACAACTCCCCAATACTTTTATAGTCTCTCGCATTTCTTTTATTTTCTTGCTTGCACACTCAATTGTCAAGCAAGTCTCAGAACCGCACTCACAAGCTCTATTGTTGTTTTTATATTCTTTAGTTATTATTTTTAAGCATTTTTCACATATAAATTTTTCCACTGTTCCCTCCCTCCCAAACAAATAACAATTTTTTGTTTCTAAACAGTTTCGCTCTGGCTCTTTAAATTTCTTACTTCACTTAAATGACTAAATAACTTTTTAAATCTTTCAGCACTCTTTTCGGTGTTTCCAGGTGTTGTAAATGGCAAGTCTGGAAAAATCACTACTATTTCATTTCCTACAATCCTGCATCGTGCTCTCCATCTATTTTTTTTACAAAACTTTTTAGCCTCTTTTAATAAATTCATAGTGCTTTCTCCTCTTTATTTTTAAAAATGTTACTTCTGCTTTTAATATCTTGTATGATGTGTTCGTAGGCATTAATTTTTCCTTTATGGAAAAGTAAGACTCTTTCTGCACCTTCTCTTTCTTTTAGATTTTTTATTAAAGTTTCTAAATCTTTTTCACAGGCTGCTTTGTGAATAGTTATCTGATCAATTAAAATTTCTTCAGGTGATTTAAATACATCATCAAAATGAAATATTCTAGGTTCATTGACCGTTTTCACATCTGTGGTTATATAATTTTTAATTTTAAAAGATTTTTTTATTTTTTCAAATAAATTCATATTTCCCTCCTAATCGTTTTTTATTGTCTTATCCTGTGTTGACAAACCCCACACTCTAAATATTCCTCTGTGGTCTCATATCCGTCGCATGGAATAGATCTATCTAAGCTCTTACCTTCTTTTTTTACTCTATCTAATTCAAAATAATCTTTTGTCACTGTTTCGACTAAAAATAATAATTTTCCTCCACACACAGGGCAGTTATTCATGGTCCGCCTCCTTACCAAATTTAGGCAACCCATCTGACCAAGGCTTTTTTCTTCTTCTTGGCAAGTAGCACATATGTTTTTATATTTACCTTTATTGCTATGGAACTCCCAACCACATTTTTTACATTTTTTTATTTTTTCCACAATTTCCTCCTCTTATAAAAACAGTAATTAATTTTTATCAGTTAAGTTTTTATGTTTTTTCTTAAATTTTTCATTAAATTCTTTATCTTGTTGGTGGCAATCGGCGATAACTTTATCTATAAGATCCTCAATTATAGTTTCTTCTTTTTTTAAATAATTTTTCAAACCACATAAGTTATCAACCATAAGTAAATGATCTTTAGTAGAATTTAAAATCTCTATAAAGCTCTCTATTTTATCAACTAACTGTTTGTGGCTTGGGATTGTTGTAGGTGTACAAAAAAGTGTTTTCCCCTGGCTACCAGTAGATAAAATTATATTTTTTTCTTTCATTCTTGCCTCCTCATTCATAAAAACAATACTTCATTTTATTTTACTGAATTTGACTCTTCAGCAATTTTTCTATATAATTAATTTATGGTTATAAATAATAAGTAGTGTCTAGTTAAGAGGTTAGCCTAACCAGCTAACCTTTTTTAGTTACTAAACTATCAAATTCATTATATTTTCCATTACTTCCCCAGAGTCATCTTTGAGATAGATCTCTGTTGTACTAAGATTGCTATGTCCCAATAAAATTTGAATTTCTCTTGGATCAAATTTCCTATTATTAAATCTTTCATCCTCTCCTCTTTTTAATGTTTCCGCTCTGGAACGCCTAAAAACATGAGGTGAAATATGTTTATTAAGTATCACTCCAGTTTTTTCTATCCTGGAAGCTAGCGTATTTTTCGTGATAGCTCTTTTAACGTTTCCTTTTAGTGGGAGTGCAGGATAAATAAATAGATCTTCTATATCATCTTCTCCTCTCTGTTCTAGCCATTTTCTAATGAGTTCCTTTGTATCGTGCATGAAGATTAATTTGGTTTTCTTTTTTTGACCTTTTCGGATAACTTCATTAGTTACATTCCCTTCCAAAATGTCTTTCTTTTTGACCTGAGCTAGTTCCGATATCCTAGCCCCACTATCGTAGGCAAGTGAGATCATAACGGCATCCTGCAGTCTCCAATTGGCTACAAACCGATTTATTATAGATTTAACCTCAGCTCTATTTATAAATATTTTTTCTCTGATTGGTTTCTTTGGGAGTCTCTTAATTCTCCTAAGTGGGTTTTTCATGTAGTTTTCCCAGCCTTCCTCTTCGTCTTCTATGTAATTCAGACAACTAGTCAGGACGCTGAGAATAGAATTAGCCCTAGAATGACTTAGATTTAAGTCATACTGTAAGATAATAAGTAAGTCCCTAAAATTTGATCTCGACATTTCTAAGATGCTTTTATTTTCAAAAAAATCTTGGATTAACATTGTTGAATATTTCAATAGACTTGTATATTCTATTACTGTTCTGTCAGTAAGCCCCGTAGCCTTACACTCGTTTAGATAATCCATTATTACAGCCTTAGTCTCCCTAGGGACGACCTCATATTTTTCTTTAGTAAATCGTTTATTATATTTCATCCTTCCCCCTATTGTTTGCGTAAGAGGGCTACCCTATGCCCCCACCACAACTGATGATCTACACTTACGAAATGTGCAGTTAACAAGAAAACCAGATCTCTGTTATGAGGACCGCGATTCCCGATATATATATTAATTTTAAAATTAATAACTTATTTCTATTTCCTCTCCTAGTAAGTAAGCATCTATAGCTTCACTTTCTATTTGATCTGTAGTAATAACTATTTTTCCACTGTTTTCTCCTGTTCTAATTCACTTTTCCTAATCGGCCATTTAATTTTCCTGTTTTATCGCTTCTTTCCAAAGTTTTACACTTTTTACAACGTGTATTGTAACTTACACCAAATTTATCGATTGTAGTTACAAATTCTGTTTTGCATTTTGTACAAGTTCTTAGTCTTTCGTTGCTATTAAGGGTTTTTATTTTTTCTCTTTTTTTTAAGTTGGTTTTTATTTCTAGCTCATAGTCCCTGTTTGAAATTATGAATTTTTTAAATTCTTCTTCACTTTTTTTTGTATAAAAAAATTTTTTAGTTCCCATTGGTTCGAAATCACCGAGCCAATATTTATTTAAAATAAGGGGGTCTATATTATTTTTTTTCATTATTTTTCTTGCACAACTCACCGTTCTTGCTCTAGTTTCTAATTTATTTAATATTTTTATTTTGTTTTTCAAAATAGCCTCCTCTAATTAATACAAGTTGTATACCGGTTGCTATAATCTAAGCAGATCAGCAGCACTCACGATATGTATTCCTTAGTAGAAACATAAGTTTTGTGCTATAATTTGCTTGCAGGTGTAGTTTTTTCCTAATTTTTTTCTTTGGCGGATAGATTTTAGATATTTGTTACTCCTGCTTTATTATTATTTTTCATTTGTATTTAAAACATTCAATCATTTTTTGTTCCTCCTTATATTCTACTTTTTATTAATGCTTCAAAATTTCTTATAGGGTTATTATTCCCTTCAGTCTTTATATCTTTTAGTATATTAATTACAGCTTGTTTGCCGTATTGTCTTGCTAGAGGTACTAATATGCTTCCTACAACCAATGCTGAACCACCTGCTTTAGATACAGCTTTAGATACTGGGTTTAATTTTCTAGTTTCCTGTAATTCTTTATTTAGATCATGTTGAAGTTCTTTCTCTTGTTCTTTAGAAAGTGAAACGCAAATCCCTAAAGAAGGGTTTTCTTTCTTGGAGTTCTTTTCTTGGGGTTCTTTGTTAACACCATTATGGTGCGACCCCTTAACACCATTATGGTGCGACCCCTCACAAGCCTCTATTTTAATGGGTTCATCAAATAATTGCCTAACTTCCTTGGATAATTGTATTACTGAATATGTTCCTGCATTTTTAAAACCATCTTCACTTATATCTGATTTTTTAACATTATATTTTTTATTTATAATTAATCCTAACTTTTTCAGTTTTTCAATTCTCTTTTTTAAAGATACAGTAGATGGGAAAACTACAGGTAAACTATTTTGGATAGTTCCATAATTTACCCAATGATATATTTTATTATCTTGTATAATAGATATAGTTTTACTAGATAAAATGAAATCTCCGATTCTTCTTAGTAGCACAAAGTCTTCTAAATTAAGTTTAGATTTCCCTTTTCCATCTAGATTATTATTTTGTATTTCAATCATGTTAGCTTGGTTCATGTTTAAAAACATATCTCTCATAATTTTCCTCTCTTTTTCTTTAAGTTTTCTTCTATTAACCTAGTTTCTATCTCATTGTTTTCAATTCTCAGTTTTTCACGACAACTTATTACATAACTTAGTAATTGTTCGCTATTTTCGTCATCTAATCGTTCGTATTCTACCTCTAAGAGATCGATTTCCTTTCTTCTTTCGATGAATTTAGCATTAAATTCCACAATTTCTTTTTCTAATTTTTGCAGACCTTCCCTCAGTGCTTCAAAATTTGGGAGTTCATATAATTTTTTTCTTTTTTTTAGGAAATTTTTCTGCATATTTTCGTTCCATTTGTTAAGATTAAAACTCTTTTTTCGCCTTTCATCGTCCATGTTGTCTATGACCTTGGAATGTCTCAAATATTCCTCAAATGTCATCACGCGGGCTTGCATGTTCATGCTACTTTCTAGTCCTAAAGAATCACCATTTTTCCCTCTACCCATTTTAAATCCTCCTGTTTTGTTCTTGTTTTTGAAATAGAACCTTTATTTTAAAATTTTTTCAATTTTTTTTAAGAATTCGGGGTCTTTTTTTTTGATTTTCCTATACATGAGTTCCCTAGAACACCCCAATTTTTCGGCCAATTCTTTCATTTTCATGCCTTTTATGATTGCTTTAATACGAATTTCCTTTAACATTATATCTTCACCCCCCATTCTTTCACTTTCAAGAACACTACGATTATAACTCCAAAAGTTCACACTTGTCAACAGTTTAGTGAAAAAAAATCACACTTGTCAACGGTCTTGTATTATAATACTAATTGTAGAGGAGGTATAACTTTGGATAAATATACTGTAGCGGAAGAAAAAAGAGTTTTACTTAGTAAAGTTATAAAAAAGAAAAGAAAAGAGAAAAAATTAGGATTGAACCAACTAGCTTTAAAAACAGGGGTTCAAAAGTCTTTAATTTCAAGGCTTGAAAATGCTTTAATTTTAAAGATTAATCCTCATTTAATAAAATTGATTGCGGGAGGGTTAGATCTAGATTACAAAAAACTTTATAAAATAGTTGGCTATTTGGATGAAGATGATTATAGTGAAGAAAATGTCTTTGAAAAAGTAAAAGAGGAAACTGAACTATCCAAATTTACTGAATTGATCAATAGTCTTCCTCGAGATTATATGAAAAAAATGTTACGAGAATATTTGGAAAAGGTAGAGCTGGAAGCATATAAAAACGGAACTTTTGAAGAGAAAAAAGGACATTTCAATTTGATAAGGAAAGCAATAGATAATGGTGTAGAAGAATAATATGTCGACATATTAAACATTAATTATTTAGTTAGCTTTAAAACTTCAAGTAAATCTTTTATCTTTATTTTTTTTTTGCTCATAATGCCCGTCCCCCTTTTAATTCAATAAGTGGCCACATAGGTTATTATACAAGAAAGAAGAATTTAGGTAAATTTAATTTAAATTAATATAGGGGGAAGGTAAATGAAAAAAATATTTAGTACGATAGTTTTAATGAGTTTGTTAGTAGGGTGTGGAGAGAAAACATTTGAAGAAATCCAAAGTGGAGTAAATTCAAAGACTTTAATAAATGACAAAATAGAGTATATGGATGAAATAAGGGATGATAAAAAATACAATAGTGAAGACAAAGAACAGCTCCAAAATTTATATAATAATTTAGTGATAAAGTTAAAAAAAGAAGAAGAAAAAAGAAAAATAGAAGCTATGTTACCAGATAGAGATGGGTTTAAGGGTGGTGTGGCTTATTCAGTTATAGAATTTTTAAAAGAAAATATGGTGAATTTAGATATTGAGTATGTAAATGGCGGCAATACTCTTAGGCTTTCGAATGGATTGTTTTTTCAAAACGTAAGTTTCAAAGTCACTAATGTTTTAGGCCAATCGATTAAATATAATTCTTATTTTTTGATAAAAGACAATGGTTACACTAGTGATTCCGTTGTGGGGATTTTAGAAACTAGTAGTGACTTTTTTGATAACTATTTAAAGAAAAATAAAATTGAAACTGTCGAGGACGAAATTTATAATTATTATTTCGGTGGGGAGTCTGTTAATTAAACGCTATATCATTGACATGGATGAACAATTTTGTTTTATTACTTTTTAAGAGAAATGCACTTTTTTTAGTGCATTTTTTATTTTTTCTTAACTTTTTAAGCAATCCATGCGTATAATAAATACATGCCGAAGAAAAAAGTTTAATTTAGGAGGGGATTATGGAAAAGAAAAAATTAGAAAAATACAAAAAGTTAAGTGCTGATATAGAAAAATTGATGAAAGAGAATATATATGGGGAATTTAAAGTTATTTTTGTAGCTGGGCTACCAACTGCGACAACTATAGTTTCAAATAAAAAATATTGACACTTTAAAAAAAAGATAGTATAAATAATATAACAATAAAAAATATGGGAAGACGGACCTGTAAGACCTGTTACTTAGACGAGAGCAATTACATTGCTACTAAGAGAGAACAACTTACACATAAGCAAAATCTTCTAACTTATGTTACCAAAAAATTATGGAGCGTAAAGATTGGCTATTATTAGCCTGTTTTTACGCTTCTTTTTTTTGAATTTTAGGGGGCTCATAGACCATCTAATAGAATTTATCAGCCCCCTTTGGTAGGTTCTATTAGATAGTTTATAACTAAATAAGGGAAAAATAGTTAGTTCTACGGGAAGCTATTTAATATTGAGAAGGCGGGAGCTCAATCACCCAATAGGGGGGGATATGAATTGGAAAAATAAGAAAAAGATAAGACTCTCAGAACTAGAGATTTTGGAAACGGAAAGAAAAAAACTTGCTAAGTTAAATTGGCAACTGATGAGCAAAACAGAAAAAGAACAGTTAAGAAAAGAGATTGATTTTAGTTGGGACAAAATTCCAGGTTATGCAAAAGCTAAAATGTACAAAGATGACTATATCAAATTTGAGATTCAAGAGCATTGTGTAAATTTGGTTAGAAAATAAATTTATTTAGCTCAGTTGGGAGAGCACCACCCTCGGACGGTGGAGGTCATAGGTTCAACTCCTATAATAAATACGATTGATATTACAGGAGCCAAGATTCGACACCTTGGCTCACTAAAATTTCTATGTTTTTAAAGATGCTATAAGGCGGACACCTCCCCGTTTGGGATTATAGCATCTCTATGAATGTAGAAAAAAAGTGTATTGGAGGTGTAGTTTTGAGTATATGTGTACCATGTAATAAAAAATATTTTTGCAAATGCACTAAATGTATTAGAAAAAAATATTGTCCAAAAGCAATTGTAACTTGTTGGGGAAGCACTACAGTAGGAAGTTGTGGTGAGTATAAAAGCGAGTGATGATAAATCACTAATTAAATATAAAAAATGTGAGGTGAAGGCGAGTATGTGAGCAATTATGAAGAATTATTTAGAAAAAAATATGTAGAAGAACAGAAAAAAATATATTTAGAATTATTTGGTTCAGAAAATACAAAAACTTTAGAGTTACCAAAAAATTATAGAGAATATTTGAAAATTGGGATTGATAGATTGAGCCTAGATATAAAATATAATGATCTGAAAGAAAGTACAAGAGATCTAAAAAACATAAGAATTCAAGGTGAATTTTTCAATTTTTTTAAAACAGGAAAATTTAAAGGTAATTTCTATTGCAAACTAGACATTAATTTACCTAGAAATCTATATGGGACCAATATAAAAAATGTGAGAGATAAAAAACTTATAATAAAATCATTTTCTAAGGCTTTTGATGAATTGAAAGATATGGGAATAATTATAAGCAAAAAATCGATAGTAGAGTACATGGAGATTAATAAATATATTATTCTAGATGAACCAATTCATAAAATGGAACAAACTTTCACAATAATAAGAAAAAATATTGTGAAAGGTCATTTTAGTAGAGAAGATAGGCATTATAATAGATCAAAAAATAAAACTGGTGCTATGTTTGGGACGATAAATAAATCAATAACATTTTATTCAAAGATTTTAGAAATATTAAAACTTGAAAATCTTGATGACATAAGTTTTGTAAGCCTTAGAAAGATAGTTTCTAAATTTAAAGAGTTCTTGAGGTTTGAGATTAAATTGAAAAATAATAGTTTAGAAAATGTTTTGTCAAGAAAATTAACTTTGGAAGAGTTACTTGAGAGCCCAGAAGATGTGATTGATGAAATATTTGAAAAAATTGTTATTGAATCAGGATTTACAGAAGAAAGTTTAGAAGTGAATCTTGATAAATCTGTAAAAATGTTTTTGAGAATATTCAAAAGATACAAAAGAGTACATGAACGGTCATTTATTTTAAGGTTTGTTAAGGATTATTCTTGTAAGTTATGGGGTGGAGAGCAGCTTGAAATGATAGCTAATCAATCGAGTGACAGTAAATTTGTGAGGAGGGACAGAAAAAGAAGTTTAAAAAAAGAATTTAAAGCTACAAAAGACAGTGAGATTGACTGTATGGATTGTATTAAAAAGGTTATAAAAGACCTTGATTTTTTTTAGGGTTTTGGTGAGATATTATACCTCACCGTGTAAATTGGTTTTACACTTACATACTACAAGGGTTAAACAGAAATAGTACTGAAAAAATATATCACAGCTCTCTTTATAAAACAGTGAGACACAACTATTTTTTTATCCAAAATATATCTTAAATTTTAGAAATGGGGGTGCAAATGGAATCTAATTTTAAAACTTGGGAAAAAATAAGAAAGGAATATGAGACCACTAAGACCTCATATGTAAAACTTTCTAAAAAATATGGTTTCCATGAGAAGACAGTACAAGCTAGATCTAAAAAAGGCGGTTGGATTAAGTTTTCAAAGGGAATTGAAATAGCAATAAAGAAAGGTAGAGATATTTTTCTAGAAGATACTTCTACTGGGATAAAAGAGTTAATGAAAAAAGAAGATGAAACACTTGCAAAGTTTCAAGAGGTTGTAGATGGAAAAGTTCCATACGAAAGGATATTTAAAAGTCTAGAATTTGCTGGCAAACTGACGGTTAAAATAGACGGGACTGTAAAGGGGCTTGTAGAAACTACAATGATGATAGGGAATAAAAGAAGGGAACTCAGAGGGGTATTGCCACTCAAGGAGAGACAACTAATAGATATAAAAAAAGAAGAACTAAGGCATAAGAAAGAGATGGATAAATCTAAATTAGAGATAGATAAGGCTAAGGCAGTGGTGGAACTAGATCAGCAGAAATTAGAACTACAATCTAAACAAATAGATTATGAGAATAAGAAGGAATTAAACACAATTATTAAAGGGAACCAGTGATTCTATGGCTTTCATGAAATTTTGTGATAAGTGTAAGTCTAAGTATCCATATGGTAAAGAGTGTCCTAATAATTGTAAAGCTAAGGATAAAAAAGAAGCTAATAGCTACTATGATAGCCATCAGAGAAGTAATGCTGAGTTCTATAACTCCAAGAGCTGGAAGAAGGTAAGATTAGTCTGTATGAATAGGTTTGATGGGTTGTGCTTATGGAGTTACGTAAAGCATAAGAGAGTAGTTCCGGGAACATTAGTGCATCATATCATAGAGCTAAGAGATAGCAAGGATAAAGCTCTTGACTTAGGTAATTTAATTCTTATGTGTGATGAAGCTCATAGAGAAATACATAAGCTTTATAGGGGAGACAAGAGGGCAACACAAGCTGAACTGTTAAACATAATAAAAACATGGAACAACAGGGAGAGGTAGGGGGTATCAATAAAGTTTCTGGAACTATGGGGAATACCGCAGCTTTAGAATTCCTCACGCAAATTTCCCAATGGGAGATAATTGAAAAAATTGAGAAATTTCCAAAAAAATAACAGAGGAGTTGAAAAGAAAATGCCACCAAAAAAACAAGTAGGAGCTCAAACAAGACATAATACAAAATCTGAAATAGCTAAAAAGAAGCTTGAAGAAGAATCTACATTTGTGGGGAATGATCAACTACAAAATCCTCCAAGGTGGCTAATCAATCAAGATGCTGTAGAGGAATGGAAAAGATTAGTAAATGAATTTGGGAAAAAATCCCTGATAAGTAATTTAGATTATAACAATCTAGGCTTATACTGCAATTCATTTATTCGATATAAGGGAATTTGTACGCTTTTAAACAAACAAGGTGTAATGCTTTTAAGAGATCCTAACCCATTAGTAGCACTGGAAATTAAATATTCTGACGAAATAAAAAAATATTCAGCACTACTAGGGTTGACCTCGGAAAGTAGATTGAATCTAGGATCTAATAAGATAAATAATGAAGAGCAAAACGTGGAAGGAACTTTTGGAGATATATAAAATGGGGGAATAGGGATGACTATTAAGAAAGATCTTGTGGAAAATCCCCATAACTGTATGACTATTAAGGGAGAGCTAATAAGATACACACACAACTGTATTGGGGATGTATATGTATCAGAATATGAGGATTATATCTCAGGGGAAAAACATAAACAAGCTTGTCAAAGATTCCTAGATGATCTTGAAAAAAAAGATTGGGAATATGAGTGGGATGAAGAAGAAGCACAAAAGATAGTTGAGTGGTTTTCATACTTGAGACATTCTAAAGGAGTACTAGCAGGACAACCAATCCACCTTACTACATGGCAAAAATTTGTCATGTGTCAGCTATATGGGTGGAGACATAAAGAAACTGGAAACAAAAGGTTTAAAATTGGATTTATAGAGGTAGGACGTAAAAATGCTAAATCTCAATTGCAAGCTGGTGGGACCTTATATGAAATGTCAGTACAGGCTGTAAAAAATAATGAAGTTTATGAAACATATTGTGCTGGGACTAAGAGAGATCAATCAAAAATAATATTTAATGAGGCTAAATTAATGCTTAGGGGAAGTTTATTAGCTCCTAAATTTAAATTAACTAATAATATTATTACACATATCAAAAGTGGAAGCTTTTTAAAAGCATTATCAAAGGAAGATGGAAGGAAAGGTGATGGGACCAATCCGGCAGTATTAGTCTTGGATGAATACCATCAACATCAGACAACGGAATTTTATGATTTATTTATTGGATCTGACGTAAAAGAAGGACTGATGATGATAATCACCACTGCTGGAGTAGACCTATCTTATCCTTGTTATACGAATGAATATACATATGTCAAGGATCTCCTTGATCCCAATATAGAAGTTGAAAATGATCAATATTTTGGAGACATATGTGAGATTGATAAGGAAGACAAAAATAATCTGAATGATAAAAGGATTTGGAAAAAAGCTAACCCAATCAGGACAAGTTACAAAGAAGGAATGGAAAGGATAGAGATGACTCACAAGGTCGCTGTAGATATTCCTGAAAAGATGATTTCATTTAGGACAAAAATACTGAATGAATGGGTACAAGCTAAAGATATGGGTTATATGGATATGGATAGATGGAAAAAATGTGAAGTAAAAGAGATTCCTTTTGATTGGAAAGGAAAAGATGTCTATGTGGGCTTTGATATGTCTTCTAAGATCGACCTGACTAGTGTGTCATTTGTAATACCAGTGATGATAGATGGAATAGCAAAATATGCGTTATTTACTCATTCATTTATTGCAAATAGGGAAAAACTTATAGAAAGAACTCACCTGGATAAAGTTCCTTACGAATCTTGGGAAGCTCAAGGATTTTTGACAGTAACAAATACTCCTATTGTGGACCAGCAACAGGTTTTGGAATATGTCGTTAAATTTTGTGAGGATAATAATTTGAATATTGAAAATCTATGTTTTGACCCTGCAAACAGTTCTAAACTCATGTTAGATGCAGAGAATGAAGGGTATGAATGTGTAGAGGTCTATCAGACCTATAAATCATTGAACGAGAGTACAAATGGATTTAGGGAACAGGTATATTGTGAGAATGTTTACTACGTACGTAACCCATTATTAACTTTTGCAATGGGGAACGCAGTGATCAGACAAAACAATGGATTAATAAAGATAGATAAAGATGCAACCAAGAAGAAAATTGACCCTGTGGATTCAACTTTGGGAGGGTTTAAACTAGCAATGTATCATGAATTTGGCTTTGATGTTACTAAGTATGCATCAGTGGAAAATTTAAATAAATTATATGGTTAATTATTACCTAGTAGAAGGGGGTGAAAACGATAATAAATAGAGCAATAAAAGCAATAAAAGCAAAATTTAGCCCCAAAAATGAAGAAACAACACTATCAGACCCAAATGTAAGAACTGTTTTAAAAACATTAGGGATAAATCCTGATTCTATTGATAATTCAAGTGATATGTCAGAAACAATATATTATATTTGTCTAAAACATATGGCAGAAACTATGTCAAAAATGCCATGGGAAAAAAGAATAAGGACTAAGAAGAAGGGGAAAGAGAGGGATTTCGATAGTTCTCTTGATTTTATTTTGAATGTTAGACCAAATCCGTACTATTCGGCCTCGACATTTTGGGCTGCTATAGAGCTAAATAAGCTACATTACGGTAATTCGTATGCATATATAGAAACGGACCGTAATGGAGCTGTCAAGCATCTATGGGTATTGCCTAGTGATCAAGTAGAGGTATGGATGGATGATAAGGGGATTATCGGGCAACAAAATGCCATGTGGTATATCTGGACTGATCCGAAAACGTGTAAAAGATACACATTCTTAATGGGTGAAATTTTACATTTCAAAACAATGATTTCATTTAATGCGTTAGTAGGGATACCTGTAAAAGAGTATCTAAAAACCCAAATAAATACTGGGAAAAATTCCATAGGATTCTTAAATAAACTTTATAAAAATAATATGTTCGGCTCAAAAGTAATAGTTCACTATACTGGTGAACTAAGCAAAAAAGCTGAAGCAAGTGTAGCTACATCACTTGAAAATTTTTCTAAATCTCAAGGGAGTGGAAAATTTATTCCTATGCCTATGGGGATGCAAGCACAATTATTAGATATGAAATTGGCTGACGCACAATTCTTTGAAAATAATAAGGTTTCGGCTCTCCAATTGGCAGCAGCATTTGGGATAAAACCAAATGTAATAAATAACTATGATAAATCATCATATAGTAACTCTGAGTCACAACAATTAGATTTTTATGTTAATTCACTACAGCCTTTGTTTAACAACTATCATCAAGAATTAAGTTACAAATTACTTGGTCCTGAAGAATTAAAAAAAGGATGTAGACTAGAGATCAATGAAAAAATATTATTTAAGATGGATAATACTACTCAAGCTGAGGTTTATAATAAGTATTTATCTATGTTTGCAATGACCCCTAATGAGGTCCGTGAGGAGCTTAATCTACCATATAAAGATGGAGGAGATATATTGATAGGCAACGGAAACGCTATAGGGCTAGAAGATGTAGGGAAACAATATAAAAAAGGGGGTGAATAATAAGTGAAGATAAATATAAAAGGGCCGATTATTTCTGATAGTGATCAATGGATCTATGATTGGTGTGGAATTCCAGCAACCTCACCAAGTTTAGTTTCAAAATTAATGGATAAAGCAGAGAAAAATGAGGAACTAGAAATCATAATAAACTCTGGAGGAGGATCTGTAGATTCAGGAACAGAAATATACTCGGCTCTAAAAGATTATGATGGGAATGTAATCGGAAAAATAGTTGGGTTAGCTGCTAGTGCTGCTAGTGTGATAGCTATGGGGTGTACTAAGTTATTAATGTCCCCACCAGCTCGGATAATGATTCATAATTCTGCAATTAGAACACAAGGAGACCACAGTGATTTAGAACATACGGCAGGGGTATTGAAAACCGTTGACATAGGCATCGCCAATGCTTACGAATTAAAAACGGGGATGTCACATGCCGAACTCTTGGCATTGATGGAAGACGAAACGTGGTTTGATGCAAAAAAAGCATTAGATAATAAGCTTATAGACGAAATAATGTTTACAGAGACCAAGATAGTAAATTCTGCACAGACTTTATCTGATGGGACATTGCCACAAGCCGTTATAGACAAAATTAGAAACGAACTAAAAGGGAAAAAAGGGATAGTGAATTCTGAGGAAATACCTCCAGAACCGACTGAACCAAAAGTAAATAATGAACTAGTATTAGCAAAATTAAAATTAAAATTAAAATAATCAGGAGGCACAAATGACAAAATCGGCTTTAATTAGGGCAGAAATTAACAAACTAAAAATCAAGGCAGAAGCAGCAGAAACAATTGATGAATTCAACGGTATCAAGGCATCACTTGACTTACAGGAAGGGAAATTAGCACTTGCACTAAAAGAAGAGGAAGACGCAAGAGCAGAAAACGATGGGAACCCATTACCAACAAAAGTAAAGCCAAAAGCAAATATTAATCTAGGAGAAATAGTAGCCAAAGCTATTGTAGGAACTGCAACAACGGAAGAATTATCTGAGATTAAGAATTTAATGCAGGAAGGTGTAGGAGAAAAAGGTGGGGTATTAGTCCCAAAAGATGTTAAAACTAAGATAATCGAGTTACAAAGAAGATCTTTTGACATAAGAAAATATATTGATACTGAAAAAACGTCAGTAGATAAAGGTAGCAGAACAAAAGAAGCGAATGAACCAGAAGCAACGGGTTTCGCTTCGGTAGATGAAGGGGCAGAAATTCAAAAATTACATGAACCAACTCTGGAAGAGGTAGAGTATGCAATCAGAAAATATGCTGGATATATTCCTATTACAAATGAATTAATAAAAGATACACCTGAGAATTTATTGACTTTTATTCTAAAATGGATGGCTAAAAATGAATTAAATACTTATGCTTATCAAGTGTTTAATGGAACCGGGGTAAAAGCTGCTGAGGGGATTATGGGAACAGCAATTGAAGAAGGTGGAAAATTAGTTGATAGAGTTACTGAATTTGACGGACTTCCAAAAGTATCAGACTTTAAATCTATATTAAATTTAGATTTAGATGACGTAGACACGGACAGTATTGTAATTTTCACTAATTCTTCAGGGTATGACCATATAGATAATTTAGAGGATGGGAATGGTAAATCATACTTACAACCAGATGCTACAAAAGCTAGTGGACATACTTTTCTAGGGAAAGAAACAGTAAAAGTCCCTACTAAATTTTTAAAAGCTATAACAAGAAATGCAAAAGTATACACACCATTTATAATAGGGGATTTAAAATTATTATATACAATGTATGACAGAGAACAAATGTTGATTGAGTCAACTAAAATAGGTGGATCTGCTTGGAGAACTGACACAACAGAAATTAAAGGTGGGTTTAGATTTGACGGAAAGGTAAATGGAGATCCAAAAGCAGTTAAGATATTATTAGCTACACTAACACCAGCTCAATAATTAGGAGGATATAGTGCTTACTATAAACGAAATGAAACTTTATTTGAGGGTAGATGAGAGTGAGGAAGACACTCTCATCACATCTCTAATAGACTTTAGTAAAGAGGAGATAGAAAACTCAACAGGTGCTACATTTGAAGATTACGGAGAAAAAGAAACCTATAAGATGGCTCAACGTGTCATAGTAACTGATAGATATGAGAATAGAAGTTCTAGTGATGTAGAATTCAAGGTTAATAACATTTATTCATGTCTATGTACAAAATTGAAAGCCATGGTGGAAGAAGGTGATCCTAATAGCTAAAAACAAAAAATCATTAGCTAGTAGATTAAATAATAGGCTCGAAGTTTGGGGGAATGTCAAGGTCAAAACTGATATTGGTAACTCACCTAAAGAAAAACTCATAAAAAAGATATGGGGGAAGATTTCGCCTATCTATGGGTTTTCTAGTGGTGGAGATGCTGGCACTATTAAAAATACTGTTAATTTAAAAATTATGATAAGAAAAACAGATATTTCAAATGCTAATTGGATCATATATAAAGGACAAAGGTACGATATAAGTCATATTTTGCCTAATTATGATAGCAACGAGTACTTAGATTTAAATGTATTTTTGCATGGGGAGTAGATATTTATGAGTGATTTAGATGATTTTGCCAATGATTTATTGAAAGTTTCAGAAGGATTGTCTAGCGGTAAAGAAGCAAAAAAGTTTTTAAAAAAAGAAGCTGGGAAACTAAAAAATAAAACTCTAAATAATGCAAAATCTAAAGTAAAAGCCCACAGTGGTAATTACTTTAAATCTATAAAGGCTGGGAATGTCTATGATAGTGAGGAGGGGTTATCTGTAGATGCTTATTCTGCAAGTAGTGCCGCTCATTTGATAGAAAACGGACATATCATAAAAGGTAGAAATAAAAAAGATGGATCTGATGGGGAAACTCACGGATTCAAAAAAGGATTTCATATATTTGATAATACTGCAAAGGACTATAAAGAAGAATTTGAGACAAATATAGAGAACTTTAAAAATGAATTATTTGATAAAAATGGAATGTAAGTAGGTGAAAAAATGACAAAGTACAGAGATATACTAGCTGCATTGACTAAATATCTAGAAACTCTCCCTGGAGAAGTAGAGGTGGAGTCGGGAGACGTTGAGGAAGGCTTTTCTAGACCATCTTTTTTTATAGAGTTAGGTAATATAAAAGTTAATGACTTTATGAAAACTTCAAAAATTAGAGATTTAACTGTAAGAATCATATATTTCCCAAGTAATAAACATGTCAAACAAGTGGAATTATTAGATATGCAGGAATCCCTTGAAAAGTTATTTATAGAAAATAACTATATTGAAATATTACCAGAAACAGAAGACAGAGAGTCTGTTATGGTGGAAGTAGAAAATGCTAAGTTTCCAGAAACAAAAGACACATTACAATTTCAATTTGATATTAATCTAGATGAATACTATGTCAGAGAAAATAATTACGACAAAATGGAAAACTTGGAAATTGATTAAAAGGAGGGAATATGAGTCCAACAAATAATGGAATGCCTAAATTAGAGATAATTTTTAAAGGGCTTGGAGTAAGTGCAGTAAAAAGAGGAGAGAGAGGCACAGCGGTGCTGATCTTAGTCGATGATACAACGAAGGACTATTTAGTTAAATATAAATCAATTGAAGATTTTACAACTGAGGAACAAGCTAAATTTGAACCGGAGCATGTATTATTTATAAAAGATGCATTAGAAGGAATCCCCCTAGAACTGTATGTAGCAACAACTGCTAAGGAAACAACAGATTTAGCCACTACTCTTTTGAGATTAAAAGGGGCTATACCTCGAAATTCGTGGGTAGGAATAGCATCTAGTGTCCAAACTAATCAAGATGATCTAATAACCTGGGTAAAAGCTCAAAGAAAAAACAATAAAAAAAGATATAAGGCAATCACATACAAAGGGACTACAACAGATGATATGGGAATAGTTAATGTAACTACAGAAAAGGTGACATTCAAAGATGATAGAGGAGAAGTTACAGGAGACAACGCTATTCCTTTCTTACTAGGGTATTTAGCAGGACTTCCACTATCTATGTCAGCGATAGCAAAACCATTGACCAAATTTAAATGTGTAACGGAGCCGGATGAAAAAGACGACGCCATTTCAACTGGAGAGTTCATCTTATTCAATGATGAAGGAATTGTAAAAGTAGCTAGAGGGGTGAACTCATTAGTAACTCTTGGACAAGATGTGACACTAGAAATGACACATATAAACACTGTAGAAAAGATGGATCTGATTTATTGCGATATCTATAATGCATGGAATGACAACTTCAAAGGGAAGTATGATAATTTCCTCGATAATCAAATGTTGTTATTTTCAGCAATAAATGCATATTTAGGTTTAATAGCACTAGATAAAATATTAGATCCTACATTTGATAACAGGGTAGAACTTTATCTAGAAAAACAAAAATTAGCTAATTATCCAAAATATGGTAAAGAGGTTGTGGATAAATGGAGTGATATTAAGATTATGCAAATGACTGTATTAACTAATGTTTATCCAAGAACTAATATTAAAATAACAGGAATTATGGAAGATTTCTTTATGGATATATTTATGTAATCGTTTTTCAACCTATAAACACAAGCGAGAAAAATTAAAACGCCTTAGAAGGCAAATAAGGAGGTCATCATTTTGGCGAAAGCAAGTGGAAATAATTATAACAATGGAAATAGAGGAACTATCTGGATAAATGGGATTCCAATTCTAAATTGTTATAAAGCAAGCATTGAAAAAAAAATTAATTATGAAAATATCCCTCATCCAACTATTCCTGGAGCAGAAATAAGAGTACCGGTCGGGCGTACAATAGAGGTTGGTTTTGCATTTAAGAAAACTCTTGCAACTAAAGTAATTGATTTTGAATCTGATGATATTACAATGATAATGACAGATGTAAATAATAATAATACGTCAGTTTCAACTACTGAAGCAAGTGGGGTAACTTTTGACTCTACAGTAATAGACGCATTTGAAAAAGGGAAAGTAGGAGAGATAGAGATGTCAGGGCAAGCTGAAGATATGAGAAAGTTAATTTAAAAATTTATATTTTCTCTCACATAATCAATGTGAGAGAAAATATAATAATTAAGTGATTAATAGGAGAAGATTAAATATGCAATTACAAGAATTTATAAATAAAGCAAGGGAAAAAAGGGAAAAAAGAATAAAAGTGGCTCAAATAGAGATCAAAGATATAGGCCTTGTAGAATTTCAAAGGCCAGTGGAAAAAGATTTTGTCGCGTACATGAATAAAATAAATGGGTCTAGTAGAACTATCATCGAACATCTAGGGAAAAATGAAGAAGGTGAAGATTTAAAAAGAGAAATTCAAGAACCTGAGGACATGGGAATGATTTTAAAAGCGTCTACAGAATTTGTATATAAAACGTGTTCTTTTTTTAGAGCGAAAGAATTAAGAGACGAAGTCACAGATGGGAATTATTTTTCTATACCTAGTTTATTTTTAGAAACAACAGAAATTATGGACTTAGCATCCAAAATAATGGATAAATTTGAAATCCAAGAAGAAAAGGCTAAAGATGAAGAAGACTTAAAAAACTAATAGGAGATAGTGAAAAGCCAGGGGAACTATCTTGGGTTTCACACTATCTCCAAAGAGGCCATGAATTACAAAAATTATTAGATCTAAGTAATATTGAAAAAAAATTCTATATCCAGTCTATGAATATAGAGAACGAAAAAAAAATTAAGTATGATATTGAAAAAATGAAATTATTTTTTAAAGTTTTGGGAGGTGGGTAAAATATCTAGAGTCATAAAGACTATTTTGAGGTTAAAAGATGAAATGTCTCCTAGCCTCAAAAGAAATTCTGAAGCTACAAAAAGATTAAGTGAAAAGGTGAAAAAATCAAGAGATCAGATTAAAAAATTTCAAATTGCAAACACAAAAGCAACAGAAGGATTGAAAGAACAAAATGATAAAATAAAAGCTTTGACTTCTAGGAAAAACAAAGAAAGTAAAACTATGAAAAAACTAGCAGTACAAATGAAAAAGTATAAAAATCAGACTGGACTAACTTCTAAACAAATTGTTAAAAATAATCAAAAATTAAAAGAAGCTCGGAGTAGGTATAATAAATTAGGAGTTTCAGTCTCTAGTCTAAACAAGTCCCTAAAAGGTGCTAATAGTTCGGTAAAAAAATATAGTGAAAGTATTAAATCAAATAATAAAGAAATCGGATCTATAAACAATGAAATAAGTAAATACACTAAAAAAATTAAAAAAAATATAGCTACTCAAAAAGAAGCACAAAGTGCTGTAAACAGATGGGGTAAAGGGGCTATTAAAAGTATAGATAAAGTTATAGCTAGATCTGTTAAATTGGGTCTTGTTACGGCAGGAGTCGTGGCTGCATTATCCGCTAAGATGGGATTTAGTGAAGCTATGGATATGGAAGGGTATAAGATGCAGTTGGAAACGGCTGTAAAAGATACTAAGAAAGCTGGGGAACTTATGAGTAAGGCTGTAGATTTTGCAGATAGAACGCCATTTGAAACAGGAGATATAGTAGAAGCTACCGCTACAATGGAAATGTATGGTCTTTCATCTACTAGGTGGTTATCAGATATAGCAGATATGGCTGGATCAACAAATAAACAAATCGGTGACGCTACTGAAGCTATGGTAGATTCGAGTGTAGGAGAGTTTGAAAGATTAAAACAATTTGGGATAAGTAAAGACATGATAATGGCAGCTTCAGCTAAAAAGTATGGGGATAAAGTAGTGTTCAATGCCAAAGGGCAGATGCTAGATCAAGTTAAGATGCAAACTGTACTTCAGGAGCTTATGCAAGAAAAGTTTAAAGGTGGTGCAGAGAAACAAGCTAGAACAATGAAAGGGCTTTTATCTACAGTAACAGGTAGTATAAAATCATCATTAAAACAGATAGTTGGGATTCAAAAAGATGGGACTATTAAACAAGGAAGTATGTATGAAAAAGTAAAAAAGCAAATAAAAGGAGTAACCGATACTCTCTTAAAGTGGAAACAAGACGGGACTATAACAAGGATAGCTACTAATGTAACAGAAGCAGTTACAAGAATAATAAAGATAATGAAAAAACTATTTAATTTTTTCATGAAGTACCGAAGTGTAATAGAACTGGCACTAGTGTTTGTAGGGGTTATCTATACTACAATAAAAGCCTTTAAAGCGTTGCAAGCTATTGTTATGGTCGTCAATGTAGTTACAGGGCTTCTTAATGGGACTCTTATGGTTTCTCCTCTTGGGGTGATAGCTATTACTATAGGTGTTGTAGTGGGAGCGTTATATCTACTGTGGAGACACATGGACAGTATAATCGCAGTATTTAAGAGTGCATGGGATTGGATAAAGAATCTAATCAGTGGGACAAACGATTTTGCATTAATGTTAGCTGGACCGCTTGCACCTCTATTGTTATTAATAAAGCATTTTGACGATATAAAAGAGGCTGCTAGAAAAGCATTTGGATGGGTAAAAAAGATCTTTGGTCTAGATAACAAAGATAAAGAATTCAATATAACTATGAATAAAAAAGAAAACTCAAAAATTGACTTTCAAAACGACAGTCCTGGAAAGCAGATCGAACAATATGCAAAAGGTGGAATTGCTACAAAACCAAGTATATTTGGTGAAGCTGGTGCAGAGATTGCAATACCTCTTAATCAATCTAAAAGATCTAAGGATCTATTAGGTCAAGCTAATAACATAATAGGCGGTAGTAGCTCTGGAGGAGTTACTAATAACTATAAGATGGTATTTACAGGGGATGTATACGGATTTGAAGATTTTAAAGAGATTCTAGCTAAGGGATTATATGAAATCATTAAAGAAAATAATCCAAATGTGGTGGTATAGATGAGAGAAATATATTTTGCAATTGGAGAAGCGGTTCTCCAATTGCCTTATGTAAATGAAAAAATTGAAGTTAGTGAAAGCCTTAATACAGAAGAGTTTGAGACTGTAGAGGGGAAAACATTAACATTAGTAGGTGAAACAGGGAATAGAAGTCTGAGTATTAATAGTTTTTTTCCAACAAAAAGATATAAATGGCTTAGTTTAAATTCAAAACTTTCAACAGAATGCCTTGATTTTTTTAGGATAAACAGAAAAAAAGTATTAAGAATTGTCTATGTAGATGGAGAGGAGACACTCTGTAATATGTTATGCACAATATCTAATTATACAGTAGCACCTAAATCAAATGGTGACTATAACTACTCATTAGAAATAAAAGAGTATGTAGACCCAAAGGAGGTATCTTAGTGATCACTATAAATCTAATTAAAGGCAAAAAAAGAATAGATATAACAAAGTTTTCAGGGAATGTGACTCTGAGTGACAGCTTAGATACTTTAGGAGCTGCTTTTAATTTTGATATTGCTAGAAATTTTAATGATCCAAATTTCGCAACTTCTGAAATTGTAGAAACCGGGAATGTTATAGAATTTAAAAATAGAGGAGAAGTAGTTTTTTTAGGGATTATAGTGACTATAGGGACTGAGAAATTTAAAAAAAGTATAAAATGCTTAGATCCTTCTTTTTATCTGAATAAAAATAAACTCATTAAACAATTCAAAAATATAAGTGCATCTGATGCAATAAAAAATATGTGTAATCAAATAGGTGTAAAAACAGGAGACATTGATAATATAGCAACTTCTATAACTAAGATTTATAAAGATAAGACCGTGGCAGAGATAATAAAAGATATCCTTACACAAGTTTTGGATGAAACAGGGAAAAAATACAAATTAGAGATAAATAAAGGTGGGTTAGATGTTAAGAAGCATAAGCTCATAGAAGCTAAGAAACCTTATGAATTTTGGGGAAGAATAACCAAAAATGAAGATATAACAGAGATGAAAAATGTAATATTAGTGACTTCTAATAATCAAGATGATGTTAATACAATGGGAAAAGCCATGGACGAGGCTGGTATTGAAAAATATGGTAGGCTGCAAGAAATTGTAGAAGTTGAACCAAAGGACGTTTCAAAAGTCCGTAATATAGCAAATAAGAAGCTCAAAGAGTTAAACAAGGTATTTACAAGCGTGGATGTGCAAACTATAGGAGATAATTCTCTCAGATCCGGGAGAATTATCGAAGTAATAAATAAAGAATTTAATTTGATTAGTAAATACTTAATTAAGAGTGCTAATCATAAATATTCTAAAGGTAATCATACCACTAATTTAAATTTAGAGGTGAATTAATGGGGGAGTATGGAGCAAAACTTGCTAAACTTTTTAAGGGGTTGGAAAACGAAAAAATAACAGAATCAACAATCGGTAATGTCATAAGTTCACCTCCAAACCTAAGAGTTTCTATATGGAATAACAGTGTAATACTAGAGCCTGCACAACTCTACATGAATGATAGGTTATTTGATGATCATACAAGAAAATTTGAAATAGATGGGAAAGTATATGAAATTGACTTAGCTCTAGAAAAGAATGAAGTCACGGATATAGTAATCCCACCTGTTTTGCCTTATGTCCCTGCACCTGCACCGCCACCACCGTGGTCTGTAAAAGGTAAGGGAGCCTTGAAAGGGGATGGGACATATAAAACTAGTGGGACAATAGTAAATACAGATACATTAAAAATTGGGGACCTTGTAAAACTTACCCCAACATCGGATATTCAAATATGGTTTGTAGATTTTAAGGTAAGAAAGCTAGGAGGGGAATAGATGGGTATATTTCCAACAAGTTTAGAAATTGAAGAAAAACAGCAGACAATAGATTTTAAATCCTCTAAAGAACCTCTTTTTGATTTTAGGAAAAAGCAAATAGTGACTAAAGATGGAAGGATTGTATACTGCACCTATAAGCAAAAAATAGAGCAGTGGGTAGAACTAATAATTCGGACTACTGTAGACAAATATGAGGTATACAAAAACACGGAGTTTGGGTTCTCGAAACTATATGAATATAGAGGACATCAGATATTTGCTTCTAATTTTGGTATTTCGGAATTGAAAAGAGAAATAAAAGAAAAATTAGAAGGGCATGAAGAAATTATATTGGCAAAAAATATAAAAATTTCTCAAGAATTTAATGTTTTGAAAATAGAATTAACTCTAGAGTTAATTGAAGAAGAGTTAGAAAAAGAGGTGATTATAGAGTGAACGAAGAATATAAAGCACCACTAGTGGAAGATATACACAAAAGGATGTTAAATGACGTGTCTAATGACTACGAGAAGAGAACTGGTACATTTGCATGTGATCTAACTAAAACTTATGCTATACAGTCATATGAAGCGAGAAAAAAAATAGAACTTGTGGCAAGTAAATTAGATGTAAGAAATTACCATGATGATGAATTAGATAGATATGTTTTTCAAAAAAAAGGGATGAAAAGAAAAAAAAGTAATTCTGCAATAGGGACTGTGATAGTAAAAGGAAACGGGACTGTAAGTATTGGAGATCTATTTGAAACCGAAGCAGGGACACAATTTAAATCGATTGAAATAATAGCAATAAATGGTAGTGGTAATGTAAAAGTAGAAGCAGTTATCCCTGGGTTGGAAGGAAATGTAGGAGCTAATGCAATCATCTTAATTCCTGTAACTATTCAGGGAATCACAGAGGTAACGAATATTGCATCAACTATAGATGGGTATGACCGTGAAACGGATGAATCTCTAGTTGAAAGATATCTTATTGAAATACAAAAGCCGGCTACATCTGGGAATAGATATCACTATATGCAGTGGTCGAGAGAGGTAGTAGGAGTAGGAGATTCAAAGGTATACTCACTTTGGGATGGTAATAATACAGTACAAATAGTGATCATAGATGATGAAAAAATACCAGCTACGGCACAATTGGTAGAAAGAGTTCAAAATTATATAGATCCAAAAGGCGAGAATGATTCTACTTGGGGAGGAGGTTATGGACAAGCCCCTATTGGAGCTTATTGTAGCGTCATAAGTGCTATAGCAAAAAATATAAATATCGCAAGTACATTAACACTAGAAAATGGCTATACGCTAGAACAAGTAAAGCCATATGTAGAAGAGATAATAAGAAAACACTTAAAAGAAATAGCTTTTTTAAAAACAAGTGTTTCATACGCAATTCTCGCGAGTAAAATTTTGAATGTAGACGGTATTGACGACTGGACAGTTTTCACTATAAATGGTGTGACAAAAAATATAAATGTCGGAGAAAAAGAAGTAGCTATTCTAGAGAGTGTGGTTCTGAGTGAATGAATTAAAATTGTTAGGTAATTTGCACAAGGTATTTAGAGAAGACAATTTTATAAAAAATTTAATGGCAGTTTCGGGGAAAGAATTAGATGATATTGAAAATAAAATAGGTCAACTCGGAGAAGAGTTTTTCTTTGATACTATGAGTTCTGTAGGTATAGCGGTGTTAGAAGATCAACTTAATTTTAAAACTACCGGGGATTCCATAGAAGGAAAAAGAGAACAGTTAGAAGCTAGATGGAAAACGGCAGGTAAATGTGATTTAGAATTATTGAAAATAATAGCTAATTCATGGGTAGACAGCGAAATTAAAATTTCATTTGAAGATGCAGTGATAAAAATTATTTTTGAAACAGCATTAAAAATGCCTGATAATAACAAAGGTTTGACATTTTCAATAGAAGAAGCTAAACCTGCTCATTTACCAATTTCTTATGCTTTTAATTTTAGTTCAAATTCGACAGTTAAAATTCATAAAGGATTAAGTTTTAAAGCAAAACAAACTATCAACCTATTAAATATGCCGGGTAGTTTTCTTATAGAAAACGATGAATATGGCTTGTTCAGGACTGCTTTTACATATTCATCAAAAAATAAATTTATAAAAATTGTGCCTGATTCTATATATAGGATCATTGATAATAAAGGGAATGTTACTCTTGAAAAAACAGATAAAACAGGAATCCCCGGAAATGGGATCTTAAAGAAAATAAGAGGGAGATTGGATTTTATAAACCTTGTTTCTTTCCCACAAATAATCGAGATAATAAAATAAGGAGGGGCTAATGTCAACTTTTAACCCACAAATAGTAACAAAAGCCGGGGAAGAACTCATAGCGAGAGCACTGGCTTCAAAAGGGTCAATCCATTGGACAAAAGTATCAATTGGTGATGGTTCTCCAGGGGGCGAACCGGCAGAATTAGGAGCACTTATCTCCCCTAAATTAGATGCTATTTTAATAAATAATGAGTCTCTTGGTGAAGTATCAGAATTAATAGCGAAATTTTCAAATGAAAATATCACTAAAAAGTTTGAGATTAAAGAATTAGGGATTTTTGGGAAAATAGAAGGCGATGTTGAAAGTATCTTATATTCTTATTCTACAGCTAGTGATTATAGTACAATCCCAATTAATTCAAGTCCATTTGAATTAGAATGGGCAATTTACACTCAAGTAACAAATGGCGATAA